>JBGSKE010000343.1:0-7242 GCA_041741355.1 Negativicutes bacterium
TAAGCGGTATAAGTGCCCCGCGCATAATAATTTTTTCCCTGACGGGATTCAATCGCCTTGTGCATATTGGCGAGCACTTTTTCGTAACTGCCGGTGCCATTGGGGAATGGACGCATCTGGTCATGCACAGCCCGCCGCCCATCAATACTGAGAATCAGTTGGATATTTTCCCGATTCAAAAAGTCCAAAGCATCCTCATTGATCAACACAGCGTTGGTTGTCAGCGTCAAGTTAAACCCCTTGCCGGTTTCGGCTTCGCGCTGGCGGATATGGGCAACAGCCGCCCGGACCGTCGCCATATTCAGCAGCGGTTCGCCGCCAAAAAAATCTATTTCCGCATTTTTGCGCTTACCGCCATGCGCCAGCAGAAAATCCACGGCCCGGCAAGCCACCTCCGGCGACATCAAGCCCCGGTCGTGGCCGAATGAACCGGTTGACGCGAAACAATAGCCGCAGCGCAGGTTGCAGTCATGGGCGATGTGCGGGCACAGCGATTTCACAATCGGTTTCACCGCAAATACCGACGGAATATCTGCATCCGGACTGAACAACTGCCCCGCCGCCATCAGCTCGCGCAATTCCTCCAGTGTCTCACGCACCGTCGCTTCACCGAATTCCGCCGCACAATCCGCGATCGCCGCCGCATCATTCGTTCCATCGAAAACATCCATGATTCGGTAAGCCGCCTGATCCAATACGTGAACGGAACCACTGTTCACATCCAGCAGAATATATTCACCATTGACTTCAAACTTATGAATATCCATGAAAACTCCTCTCCCCAGACAAAAGCAAACCCCCGGCAGCAATTCACCAGGGGCGCCAAAATATTCTTGCTATCACTTATGCCGATACTATTTCTGGCAGCTTTGGTTTCCT
This sequence comes from Negativicutes bacterium, assembly GCA_041741355.1. GTDB lineage: Bacteria > Bacillota > Negativicutes > UBA1444 > UBA1444 > UBA1444. The sequence continues at coordinate 880 of JBGSKE010000343.1, forward strand.
ACCGTACACGAAGTCTTGCAGGCCGATTGACACGAAGTCTGGCACTCGCCGCAACCGCCGGTCACAGCAGTCTTGGTCAGCGGAGCATTATTAATCGTCTGAATATGTTTTCCCATGAAATTTTCCCTCCCCGGTTCATCATATATGTTATTTTAACGCGTTTTGAAATTGCAGGCAAGAGGCTTTCAATTCACAGACAGTCAGTTCACCGGCAGAAGTAACAACCGTACTGGCAGATTTGATGCACCAGCCGGTGAGAAGGTAACCCAGATTGATTCCCCGGCGGGGAATTCGGCCAACAATTCAAAATCGGCCAATGTCTGGTGTCCGAATGAAAGCCCTTTGGCCGGCGTGCCGACCATCCGGCTTCCATTCTTTGTCTTGACTCGCAACCAGCCTGCATAAACTCCGCCACGCGGATTGAAATAGCAACGGATTTTTCCTTTACCGGTCGTCGGCAATAGCATCCGGTAAACAACCCCGTAATTCCCCTCGTTTTTCACAGCTATTCGAGTAGTCGCATCCCTGCCTGTCAAAAAGGGGTCGATCTCCCCATCACTCAAAGTGATCGATACCGGGCCATCATTCACAGGATTATATGGGCTTTTTGCCAACATCAGCCGATCAGTCCGAGAAAAAGTGCCGCGCAGATGCGGATCACCCGGCGGCAACACAGCCAACTGGTTCAGTAGGGTTGCCGGGTCTCCTTGCTCGCTAATCGCAGCCACCGTTAATTGAACTTCCTTATCAACATTGAAGTCAATCATACCAGTCATGATCTCGGTCGGCGCTACAACAGGAACCGGTCCCCTGGTCTGTAACAAGATATGCGATTTCGGGGCGATCACCAGTTTAAACGGTTTGCTCTCCCTAAAATAATCGGCCTGTATCGCCCGACCAGCACGCAAATAGTCAGTATCAGGCTTGCTGACGCCATAACGAATTACGTCAACTTGGGCAGGCGCACTGCCGAGATTTTTCAACAAAATCACAACGCGTTTTTTGGTCACCATGCCGTTTACGTGATGAAAAAACAGCCGGGCGCTACCTTTGACCTTGTCTTGGTAAAGGATACCCTCACTAAAAAACTCTTCCGGACTATCCGATAAGAATAGTAATCCGCCTGCCTCCGATGTCGTCACCGGCCATTCCGGCAAAACATCCGCCATGTCGCGCAAACTTAGCGGCATCGCGGCAACCGACGTCGACAAAACTACCAATACCAGCAAAAACAAGCAAACTTTGCGCCTCATTGACTACAACTCCAATCTGCCCGACATGTTCAGCCACCAAAGGCGCAGACGAAAATCCCACAAACCAAATCGCGGCTTCGGCACACTGAGCCGGCGGATCATGAACAGGTCTTCTCCGGGGTAATTCAAGCCAACAACTGACGAGCAAGCGGCCCGATAACCGGTTTTCGCCAACAGATCGACAACGGCCGGCGCCGTTTCGCCAAACGGATTGGCAAAAACAGCCGCTGCTGCCGGCAAGTTGCTTTCCAGCATCAAGCGGGACGCCAGCAATTCACGTTCCATTTCATGCAGGTTAATCTCATTCAGCGTGTAATGATGAACCGTGTGGGACCCGATCTCCATTCCCCGTTCGCGCATCTGCCGCGCCTGCTTCCATGACATATAACCCGGTTGGCCGATCTTGCCTGTCACAACAAAAAAGCTGGCCCGCATCCCCTGTCGCAACAGCACCGGCAAGGCCGCCTGAAAATTATCCTCATAGCCATCGTCAAAGGTCAGCACAATCGGACGAGGCGGCAGTTGTGCCCGGCCGGCCAACCCTTCGGCCAGTTCCGCCACACTGATGGGCGTGTACCCTCGCTCGCGCAAGTATACCAGTTGCTGTTCAAAATCAGTTTCAGTCACATAGAGCCAGTCAGCTCCTGAACCAATGTGATGATAAGTCAATACCGGAATCCCGCGCCCCGGCGAACCGAGCCAGACCAGTCCGGTCGCAACCAACAATGCCAGTCCGATTGCCAGTAAAATACTGCGGTGTTTCATCGCGCCTCACTATCCTTCAATTCTTCGCCAAATCGTTCCAGCGCCCGCAAACGATGACTAAGCCCCGAACGACTGATCTTGCCGTCGAATGCATCGACCAATTCCTGCAATGTTGCCTCGGGATTGGACATCCGCAACTCAGCAACTTCTCGCAGCGTACGGGGTAGCGCGGCCAGACCGCGCTCACTGGCTATCAAGCGGATCAATTCCACTTGGCGGACTGCTGCATTAACCGTTTTGGCCAGGTTGGCGGTTTCGCAGTTCACCAGACGGTTTACCTGATTGCGCATCCCTTTGACAATTCTTACATTTTCAAACTCCATCAGCGCATTATGGGCGCCGACAATACCCAAAAACGAGGTAATGGCATTACCTTCCTTCATATAGACGACATAGTCCTGTTTGCGGCTCGTCAGCCCGGCATGCAAACTGAATGAACGCAACGTATGCACCAACGTTTCGGCAAAGCCTTCGTTTTGCGAAACCAACTCCAGATGATACTCTACTTCCGGCCGGTTGATTGAACCCCCGCCAAGAAACGCGCCGCGCAGCCAGGCTTTGCGGCAACAGGCTCGACGTGGCGGATTTTCGGGTCGATCCAGCAAAATCTCGCCAGAAAAAATCCCCATGCGGGCCAAAAAACAGACCACGTCAAGTGAGGGCCTGGCCCGCAGTTCGTAGGAATTATTTTTTTTCAGTCGCAACGCCCGCGTTACCTTGACCTCGGTTTCGGCAATCCCTTCTTTCTTAAATGCCCGAAGCACTTTGCGCGCAACCGCAGCGCTCTCGGTAACAAATTTCACACCGAGCAGCCCTTGTCCGCCAAAAGAAATCATGCCGCCCATCCAGAGCAATGCGGCCAGTTCCGACTGCACGCAACAAGGATTTAACTCTTCCAGCCGGACCAATTCATTTTTCACATCCGTAGAAAAAGACAACCTGGATTCACCCCTTGTTCAACAGCCTGCTAGTTAGGTTTCACTTTCAATCACTGCCGCCTTCGGCAATTCGGTTTTTGCCATATCCTGCCGCCGCTCGCCCAGCGTTGTTAAAATCAGGCGTGCCAGACGCACCGGGTTGTGGCGAACCCAGTTAGTGGCGCTGACCAATTGAGCCGACACCACGCGGACACCCATGGATTCAAGCGCTGGAATATCAGCCGCAACTGGACAGGCCCCCTCTTTGGCATATTGGGTCAGCAAGCAACCGGCGATTTCTTCCACGTTAACCAGAACGCAATCGACAATCCCCGGGCCAGCATGGTCAATCAAAGCCTGTAGATGATCGGACGCTTTGTAGCCGGTTGTTTCGCCCGGTTGGGTCATGACATTGCAGACGTACATCCGCATAGCCTTGGTTTTTCGTAACGCCGCCGCGATTTCCCGCACCAGCAGATTGGGCAACACGCTGGTGTATAAGCTACCAGGGCCCAATACTACGGCATCCGCCGCCAAAATTGCCGCCACTGCAGACTTGACCGCGACAACATCGGCTGGTTCGATCATCACCCGGCGAATTGACTTACCGGACAACGGGATGGCGGACTCGCCATGAACGATGGTTCCATCGTCCATCTCCGCCGATAGTCGAAGCGAGCAATTTGCGGAAGGCAATACGTGTCCTCTCACCGCCAAAACCTTGCTCGATTGTTGTAGCGCCTGTTCAATATCGCCGCCGACCACCTGGGTCATCGCCGCAATAAACAAATTGCCAAAACTATGCCCAGCCAAGTCTCCCTCACCGGCAAATCGGTACTGAAACAGTTTTTCCATCAACGGCTCCGTATCGGCCAATGCCACCAGGCAACTGCGCAGGTCTCCCGGCGGTACAATTCCCAGATCATGACGCAATCGGCCGGAGGATCCGCCGTCATCCGCCACCGTGACGATCGCCGTCAAATTGCTTGACCGCACTTTCAGTCCGCGCAGCAGCGTCGACAAACCAGTTCCGCCGCCAATAACGACGACCGACGGGCCACGGTTCAGTCGGCGTTTCTGGTAAATGATATCCACCAGCCGGTCGGTACCGCCAGGCGCAACCACTTCGACAATCGAACGGATGATGCGACGCATCGCATACCCCATCATTGTCAGCCCGATTGCCAGCACCACAGCGCCAACTAAAGTCGGCACCCAGCCGTAATAGGTCCCGGTAAGTCGATAGGCAAAATTGAATAAAGTTCCTTCCACCGCACCAATAAATTTATAATTCAGCAGCAAGGCAAGACTAAATCCAGCTGCCACGACCCCGCCAGTAAACAAGAAAAACCAACGCTTAACCCGCATCCCCGGATAAAGCCACTTTAACAGAGCCATATCATTCTACAACCTTGTTGTGTTTGATATCCCGATGTTCAATAGCTACCCGATAGCCCTGTTCACGCAAGGCTTCGCCGACTTTGCCGGAAACAAAAACCGACCGGTGCATGCCGCCGGTACAGCCAATAGCAATGACCAACTGACTTTTGCCTTCTTTTGCATAATGGGGAATCAAGAAATCGATAAACGACTGCAATCGTTGCAAAAACTGGTGGGTCACCGGCCATTTATTGATATACTCGCGCACATCCGGGTGCTCGCCGGTTTTGCAGCGTAACGGTTCGACATAAAACGGATTGGGCAAAAACCGCACGTCAAAAACCATATCCGCATCGAGCGGAATGCCGTGTTTGAAGCCAAAAGATACCACGTTGACGCTGAGTTTGGCTTGCTCGCTTTCGCCGCCATACAGTTCGGTAATTCGTTCTTTCAGCTGTTGCGTGGTCAAGCTTGAAGTATCGATAATATGCGTCGCTCTGCCCCGTACATACTCCAGCCGGTCCCGCTCCAGACGAATCCCTTCGCTGATCCTGCCTTGCGGCGCCAGCGGATGACGTCTGCGGGTTTCCTTGTAACGCTGGATAAGGGTGGCATCGGCCGCTTCCAGGAATAGCACTTCGGCCATTACAGCATCCCGGTCCATTTCGCCCAGCACGTGCATCAACTCGTCAAAAAATTCACCGCCGCGAATGTCTACAACCAAGGCGATTCTACTGACACGACCGGCAGATTGGGCGCAAAGCTCGGCAAACTTGGGAATCAGCGTCGGCGGCAGGTTATCGACGCAAAAATAACCCAAATCCTCCATAATATGAACGACCTGTGTTTTCCCAGCCCCTGACATGCCCGTAATAATTACGAGTCGGGAGTTATCCATCGGCGCGGCCTCCTTAGCACTCCACTTTATGACGATTGGTCCGGCGGTTAAGATGCGCCAGAGTTTTTTCTAGCGAAGTATTCAACACCTGCTCTGGCAGAATCGCATGTTTGTCCAGCAACGCGGCAGCCACTAAAAACTCGCCGACAGTCTCGCAGTAATGACTGTCTGAACCAACAATCAACTTGGCGCCATACGCTTTCGCCAAACTGACGATATGATCACAGTGAGGTAAACTTCCCTTACGGGAAACGGTCAAAGAACTGTTATTGACTTCCAGGGCGACATCGTACTGAACAGCCGCCTTGACAATCGTTTCTTCGTCCACCAAATATTCGGGATTGCCTGGATGAACCACTATATCGACGAATGGGTTCTGCATTGCCTCAACCATCATTGTGGTGTTCTCTTTTTTGTTTCCATAAGGAGAACAAACCGAATGCAAGCCGATCGCCACGATATCAAGTTTGGCGAGCCGAAACTCGTCAAGGTCCAAACGACCCCGCCGATCCATCACATTGGCTTCGATTCCTTTGAGCACCCGAACGCCAAACAATACATTCGGAATCGCCGTTTGATTGGAAAAATGGTAAGCGTGAGGCCCCCCCGGCATAGCAGGTCCATGATCCGTCAGGGCAATCAGGGCTAGTCCCTTATCTGCAGCGACACTGGCAATCTCCGCCACAGTGCTGTAAGCATGGCCGCTGGCCACGGTATGAACATGTAAATCAGCAACAAACTGCATAAAAACACCTCAAGCATATTATACAGCATTCGCCTGCCGGCTGTCCTTCCCCAGCCCGATGTTTTGGGTCCGGACGCAGCGCTTTATCTTTGGGCAGGAACCGATGGCGGTATTGTGGAATACTAATTTATAAAGAAACTTTTGAAGAGAGTTTTGCCGAATCTGGAGCGTGTAAAATGATCCCACTTCGCGACAACGTCAGGCCAAATATTGTTCCTTTTATCACCGTTGTCTTAGTGTCCGCCAACATTGGAGCGTTTATCAGCGAACTGCTGCTGCCGCCAGCTCAGTTGCACGTCTGGGTGGGGCGCTTCGGCATGGTTCCGGCGCGACTGAACCAAATGCTGACTGACGGTTCCCTCGATTTTGGCGCACTCCTAAGTCTGTTCAGCAGTTTGTTTCTGC
>JBGSKE010000344.1:0-2411 GCA_041741355.1 Negativicutes bacterium
CATGGAATTTCATATTATGCAAAGTAATCTTATCCACGCGCATACTCCTTCCAATTCTGCAAAGCATCCGTCATCATCGTCATCCGCTTTGCCAGTTTGACATCATGCACCCGCACAATCGACGCACCGTTCAAAATCGAATGAACCACCGTGGCGCCAGTTCCTTCAGCCCGGTCATCCACTGGCAAATTCAGCACTTCACCGATAAAACGTTTGCGCGATGCGCCAACCAGGATTGGACAACCTAACGGTTTTAATTCCGCCAGTCGAGCCAAGACTTCCAGATTCTGCGCTGTATTCTTGCCAAAACCAATCCCCGGATCGATGATAAATCGGTCGCGTGCTACCCCCGCCTGCAAGCCAAGCTCGATACTGCGACAAAAGAAGGCGCTCATTTCCGCGATAATGTCCCGGTCAGATTCAATCGACGCACGATTATGCATGATAACTACAGGCACTTGATGTTTGGCTGCAATTTTCGCCATTTCGGCATCCTGCTGCAAGCCCCAGATATCATTTAAGAGATGCGCCCCCATTGACAAAGCTTTGTCAGCCACGACACTTTTATAGGTGTCGACAGACACGGGAACACTCGACATTGACAAGATTTTTTCTAATATCGGCAACAGACGCTCTAATTCTGCCTCGGCGGATATTTTCAACGATCCATAAGGTCTGGTTGATTCAGCGCCCACATCAATAATGTCTGCTCCGTCTTCAATCATCGCCAGCGCTTGCCTAATAGCCGCCTCGCCAGCATTATGTTTTCCGCCATCCGAAAACGAATCGGGGGTCAGATTCAGGATGCCCATTACCAAGGTTTTTCCTGCTTGAATTTCCAGCTTTTTTTCACCGATTATAAACTGCCGATTCGGAGCAACGGACTCGCTTTGCAACACCTGCTCCACGCAGCTCGCCACGTCTGGCAATCCCCATGGTTGTTGACGCAACTGGGCCAGCGCTTGCCGGTATTGCTTCAGAGTTCCGCAGATTAGAACCGGTGTGACGCTCGCACTCAAATCGGCCGTACCCCGGGCGACCGCAACTTCAGCCCCTTTGGCCAAAAAAGTCTGTTTTAGCAGGTTGGCAGCTTTGGTTGAAATGCTCTCTATGTACACTGTCCTAAACATCGCCTTTGGCGTCATGATGGAAACTCCGGCGGGATCGCAGCCCATCCGTTGCAGCAACCGCCTCGCCTCTTCCTCCGTGGCAAGATTTAGCACCTGCGCCCGACAACTCATATTACCCCTCCTGTTGCAGCCTGACTAACGATATTGTATCATAGTAACAATTAACAATTGAAACACCTTCAAGGAGGCTCTCCCGATGAAACAACGCTTGCCTGTCGCGCATTTCAACCTCCCGATCGATGAAATACGTCGCGGCTATTACAGCGACAGCTACTTTGTCCGCTCCAAGACAATTCTCGAAACTGACAACTACAATCCGCATGTCGTGATGCAGGTGTTCCAGCGGCAACACGCTGTGCTGTGCGGCGTTGATCATGCGATTGCCATAGTAAAGACTTGTGCGGATCAACCAAATGAATTAAAAATCCGAGCCATGTTTGACGGCGACAACCTTGAACCTTGGGACACCGTAATGACTATTGAAGGAAAACTTGCCTCATTTGTCCACCTGGAAACAGTGTATCTGGGCGTATTATCTCGCCAAACAAAAATTGCCACCAATGTTGACCGGGTTGTGAAAGCAGCTGCCGGCAAACCTGTTCTGTTTTTCCCATCGCGCTTTGACCATTACGCAGTGCAGGCCGAAGACGGTTATGCGGCCAAAATCGGCGGTGTCACCGGCGTATCCACTCCTGCCAATGCATCTTACTGGAACGGCGCCGCTTTAGGAACCATCCCTCACGCCTTAATCGCCGCCTACAACGGCAATACTTTGGCCGCGACCGAGGCCTTTGACCGTCATATCGACCCGGCTGTTAATCGGGTAGCTCTCGTAGATTTTGACAATGATTGCGTCCGCACTGCATTGGAAGTGGCAAGAAAATTCGGACCCCGTTTATACGGAGTCCGCCTGGATACAGCCGATACACTAGTTGATGTATCGGTATTTCCCCATATGGGATCATTCAAACCAACGGGCGTCTGCTCATGTCTGGTGCGTAATGTCCGCCAAGCACTTGATGCCGAAGGCTTCACTCATGTGAAGATCATGGTTTCCGGCGGTTTTACTGCCGAAAAGATTTTGGCGTTTGAAGCAGAAAAAACTCCGGTGGATGTTTACGCCGTCGGCAGTAGCCTATTCAACGAAAATGTGAATTTCACTGCGGATATCGTATCCCTCGAAGGAAAGCCCTGTGCCAAGGTCGGTCGATATTATCGGGAAAATCCCCGGTTGCATCCGGTAGAGTAGCCTGCGGCGCTGCGGGGCCTCATTCTTCCTCC
>JBGSKE010000345.1:0-6039 GCA_041741355.1 Negativicutes bacterium
GCAGAAAGCCAAACAAAACGCCCAGAGACGCCGACGACAGGATCGTTGCCAAACCCACCCATTGGCCGGTTCCCCCCTGCCAGATCCGCAGTGCGCCAGCCATCGCCACCGCGACAGCCGCTGCCAGAGGTCCGCCAAAAAGCCCGACAATCCCGAGCAGGATGGTGCGCCCATCAAAAGTGATTCCTGGGGAATACTGCAAGGGAAATACCATGCCGGCCATGGCAAAGGAACCGAAAAGTAAGCCGGCGATAATCTTCCCCTTCGTTGTTTTGGTATCCCATTGGCGGGCGCTGACAGAATAGAGGAACCCGAGCGCCAGCAATAACGTTATATTGTTGAGTAATCCAATAAAAAATGACGGTTCCATCCACAGCCTCCCGCATGAGTTCGTGGTTTCTGACATCGGAGAAAAGAGCTGATACTGTTGTTTTCGCCACAAGTCAATCATTTCCCTGTCTGGTCAAAAACTATAGCTATGCATCTCCGACGAGGTCAATCGCGCTAATTCTTCTTAACACCGAACGTCTAGAAATGAAGTCCCCGGAAAATTAAAAAGCCAGCGACAAAATCGCTGGCTCGTCATTCAACTTTGGTGCGGTCGAGTGGATTTGAACCACCACGAGGTTGCCCCCACTAGCTCCTGAGGCTAGCGCGTCTGCCGTTCCGCCACGACCGCACGTTTTTACTGACAAGTGATATATTACCACAACGGACTTGGTCACGTCAAGGACCTTTCCAGCGGATTCCGTCAGATTTTCATCCTTTTTTAGCGCAGACCCCATTCCCAGACATTCCAAAAGTTGCCGGCAAACGGATTGGGTTTAAAAAACTCAATACTACGCTTGGCAGCCGCCACATCAGCCCGATAATAAAGCGGCACAATCGGCGCTTCCAGTAGCATCAGTTCCTGAATCCGTCGATAAGCTTCGCGGCGCGAGTCCACAGTACCACCGCGCCTAAGCGAATCCAGCAGATTATCGACCTCTGCTGATTTCCAGCCGGCATAATTTTTGCCGTTGAAACGATTGGCCGGTAGTGGAATCCGTCGCGAGTGCCAATAATCATAGTTATCCGGTTCGGTACTGCCGACCCAGGCGAAAATGGCAGCGGCAAATCGCCGATTAGGCAACACATCGCTAAAAAACACTCTGCGGTCAACCATTTGCAGCTGCATTTCAACGCCGATTTCACGCAGCTGCGCCGCCAACGCCTCGGCTGTCTGCTGCCGGAATCGCTCACTGGCCGGAATCGTCACTGCAAAAGACATTCGGCGGCCCTCCCGAACCAATACGCCGTCTCCGCCAGCGCGCCAACCGGCGGCAGCCAATAGTTCCCGCGCATGCGGCAAATTTCGCGCCGGGAATGTCAAATTTGATCCGTAGGCCCAGGAAAGTGGATGAATATCGGTATAAGCCGGGAATCCGGCATTTTTCAAGGTTTTTTCGATGATGGCTGTCCGGTCGATCCCAAGCGCAATCGCCTGCCTGACCCGGCTATCCAAAAACAGCGGATTATCGGTGTTGAAATCCAGGTGCTCCCACACCACGCCCCGGGTGAGAAAAGTGTTAACGCCAGTTACTGACAGCAGCTGCTCCAGTTGATCAAAACCAATATTATTGACCAAATCGACCTCGCCGATTTTCAGCTGGCTAAGAACGATTTGCCGGTCAGGCACTATTTTGTAAGTAATCGAATCCAAATTGGGACGACCGCGATAATACTGGGCATTGGCCGCAAATAGCAAGGAATCTCCTTGCCGCCATTCTTTCAATACGTACGGTCCTGATCCCACCGGCAGTCGTTTGAAGTTTTGCTGGCGAATGTCGGCAAAATCAGCGCTGCGATGTCCAGGTAGCACAAAGGGAAACAGGTATAGGGCATAGGGATACGGCTCGGCAAACCGGATGACGACGGTGGAGTTGTCGACCACATTGACCGACAGAATCTTTTCGTAGCCCGCCCGCCAGGGAACCAAAGTCCGGTTTTTGAGGATAAAATCAAAAGTAAAACGTATATCCGCCGCAGTAATCGGCTGTCCATCCTGCCATTTCAAGTTTTGTTTCAGCCGATAGGTCAAAGTGAGTCCATCGGCGCTAATACCGCCATTGGTCTGCGTTGGCACTTCCAGCGCCAGGTCGGGTTGCCATTCGCCTTTTTCATTTTGCAGCACCAATCCGGCAAACACCAAGCGCCCCACATCCTGAACTGTTGCCAATTCACTGATCAGGGGATTCCAGGTTTCCGGTTCGATTGCACTGCCGACGCTGATTTTTCCACCGGCAATCACATTGCTTGCTCGCGGTTCCGCTTTATCCGTTTTTTTCCCACAGCCGGGAAAAATAGTCAGTATCAAAGCGAACAGAGCAATCAGGATGAAGTTTACGACCTGTTTCAGCACTGCTCTTCGCGCCCCTTATCGATCTATTGTTGTTCCAGTCCCCGCAAAGCCCGCCAGGCCGCTGCGACCTGCCGTTGGGTTTCCGCCGGGGTTCCTTCATTATTAATCACTACATCGGCCCGTTTTGCTTTTTCATCAATCGGCCATTGGGCAGCCAGCCGGGCCGTCGCTGCCTCGTCTGTAAAACCATCCCGCAGTTTCAGCCGTTCACGTTGCACTACCGGCGACACATAGACGGTCCAGATCGCATCGACAGGTTCATTCCAGCCGGATTCAAACAACAGCGGCACGTCAAACACCACCGCCGGCACGCCTTTTTCTGTGGCCATTTGCGCCAGTTCAGCGGCGCGGGCTTTGATCAGGGGATGTAGTAAAGCTTCCAGCCATTGCTTTTCAGCGGGACTGGCGAATACGATTTCGCCCAGCCGGTCCCGTCGCAACGATCCATCTTCATTAAGGATCGCCCTGCCATATCGTTCGGTAATTACCTGTAGTGCCGGCGAACCGGGCTGCACTACTTCGCGGGCTATTTTATCGGTATCAATGATCGCAGCGCCCATTTGCGCCAGAAAATCGCTGACAGTGCTTTTGCCGCTGGCGATCCCGCCGGTCAGGCCGATTCGCAACGTTTTTCCGGCTGTCATTTTCGTTCCGGCTGGCATTGGGGGCAATAATGGGTGCCACGCCCGCCAACCTCCGTCCTGACAATCAGCGTACCGCAACTCGGACACGGCAAGCCTTTGCGACCATACACGCATAGTTCGTTCTGAAACTCGCCTTTGTTGCCGACCCCATCCAGATAATCGCGAAAGGTCGTGCCATTGCCGCAGATTCCCTTGTCAATGACAAAATTGATCGCTTCATGCAACTTGGCAATCTCGTCCGGCGTCAGTTCGTGGGCTCGTTGCTCCGGATGCACGCCGGCCCTGGCCAGACTCTCGTCCACATAGATGTTGCCGAGGCCGCCAATAAACGCCTGATCCAGCAACACAGTTTTGATCTTGCCTTTGCGTTTGGCCAGCCCGACCGCCAGATACTCCGGCGTAAAAGCTGCCGAAAGCGGCTCCGGGCCAAGCGAGGTTAGGCCATAAATCCGGCTCAGTTCGTTTTTTCGCAGCAAATACAGCGTTCCCAGCGTGCGCGTGTCATAATACTCCAGCGCATCGCCGCCGCTAAAATGAAACACCACCCGGGCCGCACCGGTCGGTGGATTATTGCTGTCGCGATAATAGAGCCGGCCAGTCATCCGCAGATGCACGACCAGCACCCACTCGTCAGTCAGATGAAACAGCAGGTATTTGGCCCGGCGTTCCAGCGCTTCGATGGTTCGCCCTGTCATAATCGACCGGAAATCTTCCGGCGCGGGCCATTTGATCAGGCGTGACAAATGGATCTCAATTTCCGCCAGCGTCCGCCCTACCACATGATCGCGCAGCGAACGACAAATCGTTTCAACCTCAGGCAATTCCGGCATAAGGTACTCTCCTATTTCGTCTCGGCCCAGTTGGGGCCTTGCTTCACTTCTACCGACAACGGCACTGACAAATTCACGGCATTTTCCATCGCGTCTTTTAGCAGGGCCGAGACGACCGGCAACTCCGCCGCCACTACTTCCAGTACCAATTCGTCATGCACCTGGAGCAGCATCCGGCTTTTCAGCCCTTTTACGTCCAAACCGTTCTGCACGGTAATCATTGCTTTTTTGATGATGTCGGCAGCTGTTCCCTGCACCGGCGTATTCATTGCCGTCCGTTCAGCAAACGCCCGCAGATTGAAGTTGGGGCTGTTGATATCCGGCAGATAACGCCGCCGACCGAACAACGTGCTCACATAACCGGTCATTCGTGCTTCCAGGATCGTACTGTCGATAAAATTTTTGACGGCAGGATAGCGGGCAAAATAACCGGCGATGTATTCCGCCGCCTCTTTGCGGCTAACGCCGATCCCCTGCGACAACCCATAGTCGCTGATGCCGTATACGATGCCAAAATTAACCGCCTTGGCCCGCGAACGCAGGTCAGAGGTCACTTGGTCGATTGGCAGGCCGAACACTTCCGCGGCCGTGCGGGTATGGATGTCTTCGCCGGCAAGAAACGACTGAATCATCGTTGCATCGTCGGCCAGATGGGCCAATATCCGCAGTTCGATCTGCGAATAGTCGGCGGCAACCAACATATCAAAGCCATCGCCAGGCACAAACAAGGTACGGATCTTGCGGCCCAGTTCGGTGCGAATCGGAATGTTTTGCAGATTGGGGTCCGAACTGGACAGACGTCCCGTTGCAGTGACGGTCTGATTAAAGTGTGTATGCACCCGACCGGTCTCCGTACGGATCAACGGACGCAATCCATCCAGATAGGTTGATTTCAACTTGGTCAGCATCCGGTATTCCAGCAGATGGTCAATCACCGGATGGGCGCCAGCCAGTTTTTCCAGCACTTCGACATCGGTCGAGTAGCCGGTTTTCGTCTTTTTGCCAACTGGCAAGCCCAATTTTTCAAACAGGATCACGCCGAGTTGTTTGGTTGAATTCACATTGAATGATTCACCGGCCAGTTCATAAATCGCTTTCAGCAACTGTTGAATCCGGGCCGCGATCTCGCTGTCCATGGCATCAAGTGCCGTACGGTCCAACTGAATTCCCTGCGTTTCCATGATCGACAGCGTTTCGATCAACGGCAGTTCGATGGTTTCCCATAGCTCGGTAGCGCCAATCTCGGCCAGCTTTTTTTGTTGCCGCGCGAACAGTTCCGGTAATACGCCGGCGGCCCAGGCCGCATAGTCCGATTCCGCTCTGGTTGCTGTGCTGCCTGGCAACGGACTCTGGCCGAGAAAATCAACCGCCTGCTGCTCGAGTGCATAATCGCTGGCAGTGGGGTTGATCAGATAAGCGGCAACCATCGTATCGAATTTTAGGCCAGCAAATGCGTAGCCTCTGGCATGACAGACATTGAATACTTTCTTGGCGTCATGCGTGACTTTGGCCAGGTCGGGCTCGGCGAGCAGACGCAGAAAATCTGTCCAGGCCGGTGTATTGGCCGCAATATAATAGTTTTTTTCGTCAACAGATACCCCGGCGCCGGCAAAATCGACAGTAGGAATCGTTCCAGCGAAGCTAGCGCTGAAGAATAAACTGCCCTGACGACGCGCCGCCTGTTCCAGTGTTTGAAACTCCTCCAACGTGGCAATCGGCTTTCCGACAGGCATCACGACCGCTGCCGTTTCCGGCGCAACCAGCGCGGAGTCGGCGAAAATCCAGTTGGTGATTTTCCCCGGCAAGGCGCGAAATTCGTATTTTTCCGCAACCAGGCGGACTTTTTCCAGATCGGGGTTGACGGTATACTGCGAAATGTCGGCAGGTATCGGCACATTGCATTCGATGGTAGCCAGTTTTTTCGACAGGTAGGCCATTTCTTTATTGGCCAGTAACTTCTCTTTCAGCTTCTCGCCGGAGATTTTATCGAGGTTTGCATAAACCCCGTCGATCGAGCCAAAATCATCAATCAGCTTTTTGGCGGTTTTCTCGCCAACCCCCGGTACGCCGGGAATATTGTCGGAAGCATCCCCCATCAGGCCTTTCATTTCGATCACCTGCGCCGGAGTCAGTCCATAGCTGAACGACAGCGCCACCGGGTCGA
>JBGSKE010000346.1:0-3077 GCA_041741355.1 Negativicutes bacterium
AGAACTGGCCGATCTTGCTGCCGGATCTGCCGGCCGCCAGCGCCGCTTCGATCGGACCATGCTGCCCCGCGCCGTCAAGCGGCGAAGCATTCCAGGTGGTAGGCACGACCGCTTCATAGCGGGCGATCTTGCCGCCGCTGATTTTGATCCAGTGTCCAAGCGCGCCGCGCGCCGCCTCGGTCAGGCCGACGCCCTCCGCTTCCTGGGGAATCTCTACCTCCGCCTCGCATTGGCCGTTTAGGTCAAGTTCATTCAACCAGCGCTCCAAAGCACCGGCCATCAATTTGGCTTCCAGCATGCGGGCGACAATCCGGTCCATCGCCGAAATTCCCTGTTGATACATGCCGTTCATCCACATCCGCGCCAAAGGCCCCACTTCCACGACAGTCCCGTCATAACGCGGCGCCTTGACCCAGCTGTAGGCGCCTTTTTTGTCGGCGTCGGGCTGCGTCGAAAGTTCGGCCGGCTGCCCTCCGGACTTGGCCTGATACCAGGAATGAGAAACGTCTTCCGTGATTTTGGCCGGGTTCAACGCACTGATTTTGCCATCGGCAAAAATGCCGCGGGCAAACAAGCTCTGCTTCCCACCCGCATCCATCGGGAAAGCGCCAAAGGTCATCAGGCGGCCGGTTCCCTTGCCGGCCTTGAAATAATCCTGATAGGCGGCGGCGATGGTACGGACATCTTCTTCATAGACCGTATTGATAAACGTACTGATTTCATCAAGCAAGCCCTTAGCCGCTTTGATTCGGTCAGCATTGGCATTCTGCGAGGTTCCGCCGACAATGATCGAAGCCAGGTGAGGCATTTTGCCGCCAAACTGGGCGACCAGTTCATGGCACTTGCGGCGGATGACCAACGCCTGAAAATAGTGGCCGGCTAATTTTTCATTCGCGTCTTTGTTAAACCGGAAATCACCGGTGTAATGCGGCGTGAACGGAGCAATTTCCGGCAACTGCACATAGTCGGGCAACGACAGATGATAAAAATGCGTAATGTGCGACTGCAAATAGTTGGCGCCGAGCATCAGATTGCGCAGCAATCTGCCATTTTCGGGAACTTCCACTTTGAAAGCATCATCCAGCGCCAAGGCAGACGCCGTGGCATGATCGGCCGGGCAGACGCCGCAGATGCGCTGCGTCAGGAAGACCGCGTCGCGCGGATCACGACCGGCGAGAATTTTTTCAAACCCACGGAACATCGTGCCCACGACTTCCGCTTTTACGACTTTGCCCGCATCAACCGCAACCACCACCTTCAGATGGCCTTCCAGGCGGGTTACGGGATCAATCACGATTTGTCGCATCACTTATTCCCCCCTGTCAGTTTAGCTGGTTTCAGCTCAGGAATGAAGGTTCCTTCGGGTCCGTATTCCGGCATCCGCACGAAAAATGGAGCGGTCTTGTCGGGGAATTCCGGCTCCACGCAGGCGATACAGGGCGAGTTCGCCGCAACGCACCAACTGGCGCCGTTATTAAACCGCCGCTCTGGGCAGTCGGCAAAAGCCATCGGTCCTTTGCAGCCAAGTTTGTACAGGCAACCTTTTTCTGACAGGCGCGTGGCAAATTCGCCTTTGTCAAACGCCTTGCGCCGGC
Source organism: Negativicutes bacterium (assembly GCA_041741355.1). Lineage (GTDB taxonomy): Bacteria > Bacillota > Negativicutes > UBA1444 > UBA1444 > UBA1444. Next base: position 1,596 of record JBGSKE010000346.1, read on the forward strand.
CGCATAGGTCATGAATGCAACGACTGAAAAACATCTTCGGTCGCCCGTGCTTATCCAGGTCCGGCATGCCGAACTTGAGCAGATGGACAACGGTACCCAGCACCCAGTCAGGATGGGAAGGGCACCCAGGAATATTGATCACCGCTTTGCCGCCCACCACTTTGCTGACTGGCACGCTGCCGGTCGGATTGGGCGCAGCCGCCGGAAGCCCACCGAATGTCGCGCAACTGCCAACTGCGATGATTGCTTTGGCATCTGCCGCCAGATCTTTCACCCACTTGGAGAAGACGATCGGCTGGTCGCCCTTTTCGCCAAGCGTGGCGTATTTTCCGTCCGCTGCCAGCGGAATCCCGCCTTCGACAATCAACACATATTCGCCGCGATATTTTTTTTGTACGTCAGTCAATACATTCATTGCCTGGTCGCCAGCCGCCGACATCAGCGTCTGATGAAATTTCAGGCTGATTACGCCGGTCAGTACGTCAGCAATTTCCGGCGACACCGAGTTGAGCAGGCCTATCGAGCAACCGCTGCAGGATCCTCCCTGCAGCCAGAGTACCGGAGGCTTGCCGCTCTTGGGTCCGGCAAACGCCGCCGCGATTTCCGGTTTTAACACTTCGGACAGACTAATAGCCGTTCCGGTTGCGCCGCATAGACGCAGAAATTCCCGGCGATCCATATTTCTCATCTTATTCCCTCCTACGCCTGAAAAATATACAGGGTTGTTGGTTTCGTCTTCAGATCAGGACGCAAGGGTTTCGCCTTGGGCAACAGTTTGGCGAAATCGCCCTTCGGGTCTTCCAGATCGCCAAAAATCCGCGCCTTGGTCAGACAAGTTGAAACACAGGCCGGTTCCTGACCCGCCTTGAGCAGGGACAGGCACAGGTTACAGCCCTGGGCAACGCCTGAATCCTTCTGATAATAGCGGGCATGGTAGGGACAGGCCACAACGCAGCGCCGGCAACCGATACATTTTTGCTTGTCGACCAGCGTCAACCCCGTCTCTTTGTCTTTGGCCGAAGCATTGGTTGGACAAACCGGCACACAGGGGGCATCTGCACAATGCATGCACTGCAGCGGCGTAATCATATGCTTCACCTTAGGGAACTGGCCGGTTTCCTGTTCTTCGAACCGGATAAAACTGCTGTCATCCGCCAGTTCATTTTGATTCTGGCAAGCGACCAGGCAGGCGTAGCAGCCTACACAGCGGGAAGCGTCGACAATCAGCGCATATTTCGCCATAATTAACCAACCACCTTCCGGACAGTAATCAGAACTTCCATCATCATTGCGTGTCCGCTGATCGGCTCAACCCGGTGCGGCGTAAAATCGTTGGGGCTCACGCCAAAACCGTAAGCGGTCTTCAGCCAGGGGGAAATGTTGCCATAACCGGCAGGCAGGAAGGCGGCTTCCGGATGAACCCGTTCGGTCACTTTCACCCTTATCCGGCGAGTAGCCTGCGGTGAAGCAATCTCCACCAGG
>JBGSKE010000347.1:0-13136 GCA_041741355.1 Negativicutes bacterium
GTTGCAATCCTGGATTGCAACCGGCGCTCAGTCTGACGCAGGCTCGTTTACAAAACTTGCATCCTGGGTCAATATATTGTTAAATAATCACAATGGAACAAACGTGTGAATTGAAGGATGAGTGTTTTTGAATTTCAAACCGATTGAACTTACTGACAAAACTGTATTTGACCAGGCTTTCTCCCGACAGTACTATGAAAACTCGTGGTTCACGTTCACCAATTTGTATGTCTGGCGCGATAATTATTCGACCGCCTGGGCAATTGATGATGAATCGCTGATTGTCCGTTTGCAGGCTGGTGGTCTGACTTATTACCTGCCACCATTTTCGCCGCCGGAAAAATATTTTGCTGCTGCAGTCAATGCGGTTGTTGGCGAAAGCCGCCAGCGGGGCGATTCCTTTTTAATGAAAGGCCTATCGCCAGCCATGCGTGATGCAGTGTCAGAGAACCAACCGGATAGATTTCTTATCGAACCGCAACGGGAGTACTTTGATTATCTGTATGCGGCCAGCGATCTGCGTGAACTGGCGGGCAGAAAATATCACGCCAAGCGTAATTTCGTTAATCGATTCCGGGCAACGCATCAAGACTGGAGTTATAGCGCCCTGACCAGCGATTGTGTGCAGGATTGCCTGCAAGTCGCGGCGGTCTGGTGCCAGGAACGGGACTGTGAGGCAAGTGCGGTTCTCAGTAATGAGTTCCGGGCGATTGAAGAGGCCCTGCAACATTTTGATTTTCTGGGCCTGCGCGGTGGCATCCTGCGGCTGGCCGGTCGACCGGTGGCATTTAGCTTTGGCGAATCGCTTAACCCGGATACGGTTGTCATTCATATGGAAAAGGCCGACCCTTCGGTTCAGGGTCTGTATCCGCTGATCAACCAGGAATGTTGCCGTCAGGCTTGGGGTGATGCGACCTGGCTCAACCGCGAGGAAGACATGGGCGAAGAGGGATTGCGTAAGGCCAAGGAGTCTTACTACCCCGTCCGTCTGATTGAAAAATATAAGCTATATTTGAAGGAGGATTGACGATGGCGCAAGATTGTTCGTTTGATGTGGTGTCCCAAGTCGACATGCAGAGCCTGGATAATGCAGTAAATCAGGCAATGAAGGAAATCGGTCAACGCTATGATTTTAAAGGGGCGCTGGCTGAAATCGCCGTGGAAGCAGCCGGGCTGAAATTCGCGGCTCAGGATGAATTCAAACTGGAAGCGATGATGGATATTTTGCGGCTGAAAATGGTGAAGGCAGGCATTTCCGCCCGGGCGTTGACGCCAGGCAAGCTAGAGCAAGCTTCCAAAGGAACCGTTCGTCAGGTAATGGCGATCCAGACAGGGATTGCCGCGGATAAGGCCCGGGCAATCGTCGCTTCCGTAAAAAATCTGAAGCTGAAGGTGCAGGTTCAGATCATGGGCGAGCAGGTCCGGGTATCCAGCGCCAAGAAGGACGAACTGCAAAAAGTGATTGCTCATCTGCGGGCCGAAGATTTTGGCATTGATCTGCAATTTATCAACATGAGATCATAGACGGGAGACAGAATGACAGAAGCGGATATCCGGCCGCTACGGCGGTGGTTCAAAGAATATGTTCAGTCGTTTTATTCGACGGATACAGACATCCAGGCGCATGTCCGGTTGAAGGAAGAGCATACCGCACGGGTCTGCGAACGCATGGCCGAACTGTCCGGCGCCTTGCGGCTGCCTGACGAACAGGCGGCGCTGGCCGAAACGGTGGCCTTGTTTCACGATGTGGGTCGGTTTCAGCAATATACCCAATACCGCACCTTCAATGACTTCCGCTCGGAAGACCATGCCTGCTTGGGTGTGCGGATTTTGCGGCAGACCGGTGTATTGTCGGACTTGCCGCAACTACAGCAACAGTTGGTGCAAAAAGCAGTGCGTTATCATAATGGCCGTGCAATTCCGGCTGATTCGAGCGAAGCGGTCTATCTGGCAAAAATGATCCGTGATGCTGATAAAATCGATATCCTGGCGATGATCACCAGTGACGACGCCCCCCTCCGTATCTTGCCGTCGCCGGAGTTCGGCGGGATGGCGCAAGTATCCCCCGGTACTGTCGAGTATATTCTTCAGGGACAGGTCGCCCGGTTTGAGCATATCAAGACAGCAGCCGACCAGATGTTGTTCCGGATGTCCTGGCTGCTGGATATGAATTTTGCCTGGACGTTTCAAACAGTGCGCGAACAGAGCTATCTGGAAAAAATGGCGGAACAGTTGCCACCGACAGATTCTGTACGGCGGGTGGTCGAATACTTGGCGGAGTACCGTGATCGCCGAGCGAGCGAAGCAAGATAGCAGAAAAAATAAAGCGGGATTCTCACCTTGTATCGGTAAGAATCCCGCTTTGCTATTTCAGTGTTTCCTCAGTTTTGCTTGAACAGCGGAACTGTAGTGGCTGCTTCCGTCATGACGGTGATCGTGAAGTCCTCTTTGCCCAGTTTTTCGCGGGCGATCTGCAGGGCCTGTTCGGCGCTGGTCGCCGGGATTAAACCAGCTGCCCGGACAAAATCCGCATTCTCCGGCTTGGTCACGATAATCAGTGAGACTGCTTCAGCCATGTAAGCGAACTTGAGCGCGATGAACCCCGGCACGGTAAATCCTGCGCGCAGGGCAATTTCACGGTCATATTTGTCAGCATATTTGAACCAGTCGCTGAAGTCGGGCGGTTCTTTGATATCGCGGCACTCCAGGAAGCAAATAGCCGCGCCGCCGGGCCGGGTTGCCATGTAGGCATTGTCAATCGTCTTGGAACCCTGGTACAGATTGATATCGCGAGGGAAACCGCCGGCTGAGGCGATCGTCAGATCGGCCTGCTGCGTGATGGCAATGCCATAGATGCGTTCCACTTCCCTGCAACCGGCGAGCCAGGCTTCATGCCAGTGCCCGGCAAAGAAGCGGGCGAACTTGCCCTGCGGTGTAAAGACCGCATTGAGTAAGAAAGCAGGGTTCAGCGCTGCCGCGTGTTGAACCATGTCTTCATTCATTTCGTTGCCGGTCAGTTTGCCGGAAACGCTATTGGCGTTCAGGCCCTTGCCAATTTCTTTGTGCAGGCAGAAGGTGTGGTTGCCTTGGATGCTTTCATAAGCACTGACGCCAGGCATTATTGCTTTGCGGCCGCCACCGAAACCAGCCATCAGATGGTAGACGATGCCGCTGGTTAAAATGACCTTGTCGGCTTCCGCCACCCGGCGGTTGACGATAATCGGCACGCCGTTTGCAGTTGTGCCGAGTTGAACCAGATTTGCTTTATCCTTGCAATCGTGCTGATATACCTTGATGCGGTGACAGACTTCTTCTCCGCAGACACTAATGTTTTCCGCCGGGGTCAGCGGACGATGCGCCCCCAGCGTGACGACAATCGAGATATCGGCGTCCGGCACGCCGGACTCATTGAGTTCTGACAACAGGGTCGGTAAAAATTGGTCATGTTTGATCCAGGCCCGGGTGATGTCACCGACGGTAATGACAACTTTATCGCCAGCCTTGACTGTCTGTGCCAGCGGCAATGCGCCGACCGGATTGCGCAGTGCCTCGCGGACCGCGGCAGGGACGTCGGCTACTCCTTCGGCGGGGGTTCCTTTGATATCGTAGAGGACTCGTTCCACTGGTAACGACAGATCCATGCGGTTTTCGCCAAAACCGAACTGGTACTTTTTCATGTTCATCTTTCACACTCCTGACATAGGCAGGGGTTAAGCTTTTCAACTTAACCCCCTTATCCGCTTATGCTATTACTTCTTCTTGGCTTCTTCGATTTCCTTCAACCAGCTGCTGAATTTGGCGCCGTATTTGTCGTAGACCGGTTTGACGGCTGCTTGGAATGCTTTGGTGTCAACATCGGTAATGACTTCGGTGCCATTAGCCTTTGCGACCTTGAATTGCTCAGCCATCTGATCAGCGCCCCATTTTCGAACATGTTGGGCGGATTCTTTGGCAGCAGCAACCAGGATTTCTTGGCTGGGTTTATCAAACGAATCAAAGAATTTTTTGCTCATGACGACAGTAGCGGGGGAATAGGTGTGTTTGGTCATGGAAAAGTATTTTTGCGTTTCATACAATTTAAAGGCATAAAAGACATTGACTGGATTTTCCTGCCCATCAATGGTTTTTTGTTGCAACGCGGTCAGAGCTTCGGTCCAGGCCATCGGCACGGCATTGGCGCCCAATGCTTTGAATGTATCAATAAAGACTGGGTTTTCCATGACTCGTATCTTGAGTCCGACGACATCGGCTGGAGTGCGAACCGGGCGCTTGGAGTTGGTCAGGTTGCGGAAACCGCGTTCGGCGAAGGCCAAGCCTTTCAAGTTGATTTTATCAAACTGGGCCAGCATTTTTTGGCCGACCGGACCATCCAACACTTTATAGACTTCCGCTTCCGAAGCAAATAGGAACGGCATTTCAAATACGGCCAGCTCCGGCAGGAAGTTGCCAATCGGGCCGTTGGTAATTACACCGCCATGTACCGTACCCATTTGCATGCCTTCGATCAAAGCCCGCTCATCACCCAGGGAGGCGTTAGGGAAAATCTCCACCTTGATTTTGCCTTTGGATTTTGCTTCGACAACTTCCTTGAATTTCAGGGCGGTGATGTGATAGGGATCTTTTTCGTTAACGACATGCGCCAGCTTGATGGTTTTGACTTCCGGCTGCGCTGGGGCGCCGGCCGGTTTGGCCTCGGGCTTGGATGAGCCGCAACCGGCGGCAACAAGCAGGAAAACCAAGGTCATTACAAGTGCGAAATAGCGTTTTGATCTGGACATTCATTCATCTTCCTTTCAATTCTTGATTTTAAAATACTGAGCGAGACTGCAAAAGATACAAAAAGGCCCTGCAGATGTTTCTGGTGAAAGAAACCTTCCGCAGGGCCTTTTATACCCACGGTGTAACGCGGCGCCTTTGCCGCGAGCTGCGTCGCTCGGTCCAGTCCTGCTGCCAGCGGAACCCTAGACGCACTCTCTTTCAAAGATAGAAAACAAAGATGCGATGAACTTTGTATACAAGGTACCATCTTTGCTGGCGGCATGTCAAGGTAATTTTGTGAATCTTTGACGATTTTTGCATGAATTAACGCAAAAAAGTAATGAGTTGTAATTAATTGCTCAGTAAAGCAGCGATTTGAACGTCAAACCAAAACCTCACGCCATCTGTCGTGTTCTCGGCCCCGTAACCGCTGCCGTGCAAATCTTGGATGGCGCGGACGATGGATAGACCCAGGCCATGCCCGCCATCTTGATGCGTACGGGCTTTATCAACTTTGTAAAAGCTGGTCCAGATTTTATCCAGACTGTCTGCCGGGATGTGCGAGCCGGAGTTATAGACGGTGACGCGAAAATAGTTGGGGTCATTGCTTGCGTTTAGCGAGAGTTCGACTGTTTTTGCGGCGCCGACATGGGCGATAGCATTATTCAAAAAATTGAACAGGACTTGTTCCACGCGGAGCCGGTCGGCTTGTACCAGGCAGCATTCTGGTTTAGTGACGCTGAGCGTTATCGAATTGTCGGTCAGGATCGTGCGGTATTTTTGTACCAGATCATCAATCGAGATCGAAAGATCGAAAATTTCCGGTGTCAGCTGGAAAATGCCGGATTGCATTTGCGACAGACTGAGCAGATCCCGTACCAGACGATCCATTTTTTCCGCTTCTTCCATGATCACGCTGCAGTAATAGTCTTTGCCTTGCTCGTCTTGCGCCACGTTTTCGCGCAAGCCTTCCGCATAACCTAGGATCAGTGCCAGTGGGGTCTTCAGTTCATGCGACACGTTGGATACAAACTCCTTGCGCATTTTGTCCAGCTGTCGTTCTTTTTCCACATCCGCCAATAATTGACGGTTTTTTTGGTTGAGTTCAGCGATTGCGCTATCCAAGCGTTTAGAAAGGTGATTGATGCTCTGACCCAGCTGCCCGACCTCATCGCTGCGTTCGATCGAGGCTTTTTGCGAGAAATCAAGAACTGCCATGCTCTGGGCGATTCGGTTCAAATCCAGAATCGGTCTGATAAACCGCTTGGCAAAAAAGAAGGCCCAACTGCAGCCGACCAATATCGAAAGCAAACCGGTGAACACGACAAACTGGGCAGCTACGTCCGCACTTTCGGCGATTGGCGCCAACGGTTGTCGCATATGCAGAACATCACCGTTATTCAGCCGCCGGTCAATGACGATGAAATCGATTTTTATATCCGGGTCGCTTTGCATTTCCAGGGTTGTTTTCTCATCGACAGATTTTCGACTTTTGGTTATGTGGGGCGGTGGCGGCGGGAACTGGAAGGCTGGGTTGCCATTTCCCTGATTATTCTGATGTATGAATGGGCCGAACGAGGTGTATTTCACTTGCCCTTTGCTATCGTTGATAATAATGCCGGCCCCCAGAGCGTTGGCGGCGCGCTTCAGTTCTGTTGCGATATCGGCGGGGTTGCCGCGGTAGGAATTGTCCAGGGAATTGCTGGCGGTAATCAGCGCCTGTTCCTTTTGCCAGATATAGAATTTTTCCAGGCTGAGCCAGGTAATAACCAGGGAAAGCAAAACGAAAAACAGCAGTAACCCACTTAGTGATAAAAATAGCCGTGTGCGCAGCGAATTGTTCATTTTTCAACCTCAAAGCGATAACCGTAGCCGCGGATCGTTTGCACCAGAGAAGCGTTGTCGCCCAGTTTACTGCGCAGTCGGTTGATGTGCGTGTCAACAGTTCGCAAATCACCATAGTAGTCAAAGTTCCAGACCTGGTTCAAAATCTGCTGGCGACTGAGCGCTTTGCCTCTGTTTTCAAATAAAAACGCCAACAGGTCGTATTCTTTCGGGCTTAACTCAATGGGGTGCGCGTCAAGGCACACCAGGCGGGATTCTGTATCGATGCTCAAGCCGTTGCTGCTACGCTCTAATGTTTTTTCGGATTCCAGGCGGCGAAACAGCGCGTTGACGCGGGCGGTTAAGACCTTGGGGCTGAAAGGTTTGGTGACGTATTCATCGGCGCCCAGTTCAAATGCAAACAGTTGATCCAGTTCTTCGCCTCTAGCTGTCAGCATGATAATCGGCACGGAACTTTTCTTGCGGATCTCGCGGCACACGGTCAGCCCGTCCGGTTCCGGCATCATCACATCAAGGATGACCAAATCGATTTTTTCGGCGGCAAATAGCGCTAGGGCCGACTGCCCATTGTCGGCTTCCAATACTATATAGGCTTCGCGTTGGAGAAAATCCGAGATTAACTTGCGAATTCGCTGTTCGTCGTCCGCAATCAGTACTGTTTTATTTTGCATCATGTTCCTCCTGTGAAAGATGGATTCAGGTTCAGCTTAGTTCCAGAATAAAGAGGTTTGGCCGGGAAGTCAATCAAAAATCGCCGCAAAACAGGCGAAAATGAAAAAGTTCAGAGTATGGACAAAATCCCGTAACAAAGCTGTGACAATCTGGCCGCATACTAAAGATAGACAAGCAAAACAGCGGATGAGCGAGGGATAAAGATGCAAACAATGGGGCAAAGATTGATGGAACATAAAGTTGCTGCGGTACTAATTGCGTTGTTGATATTGGGGGCCGTCGCAGGAGGAGTCTATTACTATAAACGCAGTAGCACCCCGGTCGCACTGGCGGTTACGACAACCGTCAGCCGGGGCGATGTGAAATCAACCATCGCCGCTACCGGCACGATTTCGGCGGTAAATACGGTAGAAATCAGTTCGCGGGTTACCGGCCTGATCAGTGAACTGCGAGTGAAGGAAAATGACATGGTAAAAGCGGGGCAGGTTTTGTTGGTGCTTGACGATACAACTTTGCAGACGCAGGTTGCTCAGTATAAAGCACAACTGGACAATTACGCGGCGATTTATGAGCGCAGCAAGCGATTGACAGGAGCTGGCGGTCAATCGCTCCAGCAGATGGAAACCGACCGGACGAACTGGCAGGTGGCCCAGTCCACCTACAACAATTATGTTGCTCAGCTGCAATACTATGTGATTACTTCGCCGATCGACGGCATGATCATCGGTAAACCGACACCGGCCGGACAGACGGTGGCGCAGGGGATTTCCAGCCCGCAGGTCATCATGTATGTGGCCGATATGTCGAAGATGCAGATCAAAGTATTGGTTGACGAGACGGACATCGGGCGGGTGAAGCTCGGCCAACCGGTGTCTTTTACGGTTGACACTTATCCTGACAAGACGTTTACCGGCAAAGTGACGACGATTTCCCGCAGCGCCACGACCTCGTCGAATGTGGTTTATTATCCGGTATATGTCGATGTGGATTCCGCCGAGGGATTATTGTTCCCGACGATGACCGCCCGTTCTACAATCCAGACCGGCTAGAGCAAAAACGTGCTGGTTGTACCGGCTTCAGCAGTTAAAGAAGAAAAAGGCAAAAAATATGTTCAGACGATGGTGAATGGAAAAACGCAAAATATAACGGTGGAAACCGGTCTGAGTGATGATGATAATGTGGAAATCATCAACGGGTTGAATGCAGGCGATCGGGTAATTCTGCCAACAGTCAAACCAGGCGCAGCTGCCAGCCAACAAAATCAGGGACCGCCGCCGGCGATGTAACGAGTGGAGAAGAAAATGAACACAGCAAATAGTTCGATGATTGCTCTGCAAAACGTGACCAAGACCTATCAGATGGGGGACTCGACCGTTCACGCGCTGGACGGCGTTGCCATGACGATTGAGCGGGGCGAGTTTGTTGCCATTACCGGGCCGTCCGGGTCCGGCAAGTCAACCTTGATGAATATCCTCGGTTGCCTGGACCGACCGACTGACGGATCTTATCGGTTGGACGGCGATGAAGTCGCCACATTGAATGACGATCAACTGGCAGTTACGCGCAACAAAAAAATAGGCTTTGTTTTTCAGAACTTCAATCTATTGCCACGTATTTCAGCGATTAAAAATATTGCATTGCCATTGGTTTATGCCGGAGTCAATGACACCGAACGGATGCATCAGGCATTGGTGGTGCTGGAAAAAGTGGGGATTGCCGAACGCAAGGACCACCGGCCGAATGAGCTTTCCGGCGGACAGCGGCAGCGGGTGGCGATTGCCCGGGCATTGGTCACCGACCCGGCGATTCTGATCGCCGATGAACCGACAGGCAACCTCGATACGAAATCCAGCAATGAAATCATGGATATATTCTGCGGGTTGCACCGTCAGGGCCGCACCATCATCATGGTTACGCATGAGGCGGATATTGCGGCTTACGCGCAACGGGTCATCCATGTGCGGGATGGCAAGATCCTCGGGAGGTAAAATATATGTTTCGCGAAAGTATCATTATCGCCCTCGAAGGGCTCAAATCGAATAAATTGCGGTCGATCTTAACCATGTTGGGGATCATCATCGGAGTCGGCGCCGTAATTGCCATGGTCTCGATTGGTATGGGCGTGCAGCAGAAAGTGCAGAGCTCCATTGCCAGCCTGGGCAGCAATTTGCTCATCGTCATGCCGGGGTCGAATGCACCGCCGGGGACGGTCCGTCTGGCGGCCGGTTCGAATATTACCTTGACCAACCAGGATGCCAAAGCAATAAGTAAGCAGATTGCCGGGATTAATTATGTTTTGCCTTCAGTCAGCTCCCAATACCAGGTGATTTATGGCAATCAAAACTGGAAAACTTCGGTACAGGGAACAACGCCGGATTTTTTGGCGGTGCGGAATTATTCGCTTGCTGCAGGCAGCTTTTTCAGCAACCGTGATGATGATTCGCGGGCGCGGGTGGCTGTACTCGGACAGACTGTCGCGACCAATCTGTTTGGCGGCGCTAGTCCGGTCGGCAAGACGATTCGCATCAATAAAGCCCCGTTTCGGGTGGTCGGGGTCCTGGCCAGCAAAGGCCAATCTTCGATGGGACAGGATCAGGACGACATGGTGATTGTTCCCCTGTCCACCGCCCAGGACCGGCTGATGGGCATCACCTATCTCAACAATATCAGTATTCAGGCGAAGAACAGCGAGGTCATCAACAAGGTGCAGGAAGATGCGACGGCATTGTTGCGCACCCGCCACCGATTGGCGACGAACGTCGAGAATGACTTTACCGTTCGCAACATGACCGCGTTGATGGCAACAATGACCGAAACCACCGATACGATCACTCTGCTGCTCGGCAATATCGCAGCCATTTCCCTATTGGTCGGCGGGATCGGCATCATGAACATCATGTTGGTGTCGGTAACGGAACGGACGCGGGAAATCGGCATCCGCAAGGCGCTCGGCGCAACATTCAACAATGTGCTGTTGCAATTCATTATTGAAGCGATTGCCATCAGCGTAACCGGCGGCTTATTCGGGATTTTCGTCGGCGTGGCCGGAGCGCAGGTAATATCGATGGTGGCCGGCTGGAATACAGTGGTCTCCTGGTGGGCAATCTTCGGCGCTTTCGGCGTATCGGTGATGATCGGGTTGTTTTTTGGCATCTATCCGGCCCGCAAAGCAGCGTTGCTTGATCCGATCGATGCCTTGCGTTACGAGTAAATTAGCAACTGAATTGAGAGATGCCAAAAACAGTAGGGAAAGCAATTTTCCTACTGTTTTTTGCGTTACTTAAGGGTAAATGTACTGAGGGGGCAGGGATTCTAATCCATTGAGGCGAAGTGTATATTCTGCGTTGACGATTGGATAAAAGTTTAAATTGCAGGGAGCGTAAACCATCATGAAAAAAGCACTGACAATTGCCGGTTCGGATTCCAGCGGTGGCGCAGGAATCCAGGCCGATCTGAAAACATTTGCCGCACATGGCGTTTACGGGATGAGTGTCATTACTGCCATCACCGCGCAGAATAGCTTGGGGGTCCTAGCGGTGCAAGATATCCGGCCCGATATCATCGCCAAGCAGATTGAGGCGATTTTTGCCGATATGGGGACAGATGCGGTCAAGGTCGGGATGGTGTCGCAACCGGAAACCATTCGGACGATTGCCACCGGCTTGCGGCAATTTGCAGCGCCGTTTGTTGTTGTCGACCCGGTGATGGTGTCGAAGAGCGGTTACCATTTATTGCAGCCGGAGGCGGAAGCGGTTCTGGTGAAGGAACTGTTGCCGCTGGCTACGGTGGTGACGCCCAATATTCCGGAAGCAGAAGCGATCGTCGGTCGCGCAATCAGCACGTTGGCTGATATGGAGGAGGCGGCCCGGGCAATTCATGCGATGGGATCACAGAATGTGCTGCTCAAAGGCGGGCATCGCGAGCAAGATGCTACCGATATTCTATTTGACGGACATGTCTGTCGGCGTTTGGAAGCAGCGCGCGTGCCGACGAAAAATACGCACGGCACCGGCTGCACTCTTTCGTCGGCTATTGCAGCGAACCTGGCGCGGGGTATGTCGGTAGAGGCGGCGGTGGTTGCCGCCAAGCAATATATCACCGTGGCGATTGCGCATGCCCTGTCGATCGGCAAGGGCGTCGGGCCGACGCACCATTTTTATGAACTGTATCAAAAGGCAGGGCTGACCGATGTGTAGCGCCGAGGAATATCTGGCGCAAATGGCCGCCTGCGTGGAACAGGCACGGGCCAGGCAGCCGATTATCCATCATATAACCAACTACATCAGCATCAATGACTGCGCCAATGTTACCCTGGCGATCGGTGCATCGCCAATCATGGCCAATGACCCGGACGAAGTCGCGGAAGTGGTATCGCAGTCGGCTGCGTTGGTACTGAACTTGGGAACCCCTAATACCCGGATGCTGGATTCGATTCAGACTGCCGGTAAACAGGCCAACGCTCTGGGAATTCCCGTAGTATTTGATCCGGTCGGCGTTGGCTTTACCCGGGTGCGGACACGGGCCGTGGCGCAACTCTTGCTATCGGTTCGGATGTCGGCGGTTCGAGGGAATCTGGCGGAGATTGGCCGGATGGCCGGTGTGGAAAGCCAAATGCGCGGCATCGATTCGCTGGCGGCGCAGGGCAATGTCGCCGATACGGTGAGGCAGGCTGCGAAAAAACTGGGTTGTGTCGTAGCCGCAACTGGCGTATCTGACTATATCAGCGATGGACGGACGGTAATCAGGATTGATAATGGCGATCCGTTGATGGCGCGGGTCACCGGGACCGGCTGCATGACGACTTCACTGGTGGCGGCCTGCTGCGGCGCAATGCCGGACCAACTGGCAGCTGTGGCTGCTGGGGTTGTCATCATGGGTGTGGCCGGTGAGATGAGTCGAGCCTTGCTGGCGCCAGGCGACGGGACTGGAACCTTTCGGGTCCGCCTGATGGATGCGGTATCGAATATGACTGGCGCGGATATTTTGGAACGGGGGAAAGTGTCTGTTGAAACATCAAACGATTGATTACTCTTTGCTGCTGGTCACCGACCATTGTCATGATATAGTTGCCTTTTGCAGTACAATTGAAATCGCCGTGCGCAGCGGAGTGACGATGGTTCAGCTGCGTGAAAAGACGGCCGGCTCGCGTAACTTTTATCAACTGGCTCTGCAGGTCCAACAGATTACGCGGCAGTACAAGCTGCCGTTGATTATCAATGACCGGTTGGATATTGCGTTGGCGGTGGATGCCGACGGAGTGCATGTAGGACAGGAAGACCTGCCGGTGGCGGTAGTGCGTCGCTTGCTGGGGCCGGATAAAATTATCGGCGCCACGGCGCCTACGGTGGCAACTGCTTTGCAGGATGAAGCGGAGGGCGCTGACTATATCGGCAGCGGCGCTGTATTTCCGACGTTGACCAAACCAGGCAAAAAAGTATTGCCGCTGGCGGTGCTGGCGCAGATCAAGCAGGCGGTCCGAGTGCCGGTGGTGGCGATCGGCGGGATCACTGCCGACAATTTGTTGGCGCTTAAAAATTCGGGCATTGATGGGATCGCCGTGGTTTCTGCGATCATGAATAGCGCCGACCCAGCAGCCGCAACGCAAAAAATCCTGTCACTGTGGCGTAAGTAGCAGATGCAAGCAAAAATGGTTTTGATCTAACAAAGGAATTAGTTGGCTTACCGCGAATAAATTGAATCGTGGGAACTCTATACTCGTAGCAAAGTAGAAATGTAAAAAGAGAGGAATGGTTCAGATGAAAAAAATGTCTTTGCGAATGTTCCTGATTCTGGCAGCGCTGGTTGTGCTGCTCACAGGCACGGTATCGGCGGATGTCGGCTATCTGGGTCCGGCGGCGACC
>JBGSKE010000348.1:0-6696 GCA_041741355.1 Negativicutes bacterium
CGCCAGTAGGCCGACGCTCAAAATGAACATGGCAACCACTACATCAAGCAGCAGTGCGCCGCGTCCGCCGCGCTGACTCATTCCCCCGCCTCCCAGGCGGCGGAATCACTCACCCTTATTCTGCCGGTCACCGCCGCAACAATCACGTAACGGGTCCGGTTGAGCCGCCAACTTTTCAGCGCAATCGTCTGGGCATGAGACGGATTGCCTGACGCCGCAAAGGAAACGGTTTGCGGCAAATTCGCCAAACGAACCGAGTCGGGAAACGCGCCGCGCTTATAGATATTGAGTCCGGCTTTTACGACATAACCGGCGCCAGTAGCCTGATTGAACACCAGGGAATAAAAAGGCCCGCCGGCGCCGACCGGCGAGTTGACCGACGCTTGCTGCATCCAGCGAAGATCGGCTGCCAGTTCGAGAGCAGCAGCGGACAACTCGGCTCCGGCCAGCGAATCGCCCAGCCGCAACAGACCCATTGCACAGATCATCGAGATCATAGCCGTCACGACCAGCAGTTCCAGCAAGCTGAAACCGCCCCGCATCCATCGCAATGCGACCACCTCGGATCAAATCAGAAAACTAAAATACCAAGCCAAAATAGTTTTGCCATACAGCAGCGCAATCCACGCGCCTAAAGCAATAAACGGGCCAAACGGAATAAAATCCTTGCGCCCGCGCAGCCCGGTGACCAGCAGCAACACACTGACCAAGCCGCCGGCGACGAAACCGATAAACAACCCCAGCACTATCCCCGGCCAGCCCAGCCAAAAACCCAGCGCCGCGGCAAACTTCACATCGCCGCCGCCCATGCCGCCCCTACTGATAATCGCCAACGCCAACAACAACCCGCCGCCAATCAACGCGCCAAGCCACATCGACCAAAACCCGACCGCGCCGGTCACCAGTTGCAGCGCCAAGCCGCTAACCGCCAGCAGCGCCAGCATCCCATCCAGAATGATCTGGTGATCGAGGTCGATAAACGTGATCGCCACCATGAACGCCGAAAATAGCATCGCCGCAATCATTTCCCAGCTCGGCCCGTAGTGCAGGTAGCTTACAAAAAACAACCCGCCGGTGAGCAGCTCGACGACCGGATATCTGGACGAAATCTTGGCGCCGCAGAACCGGCATTTGCCCCGCAAAAAAAGCCAGCTCAGGACCGGAACCAAGTCCCGTATCCCGAGCGCAGCGCTGCAAGCCGGACAATGCGAGCCCGGCCGGATAATTGATTCTTCGCGCGGCAAGCGCCAGATGCATACATTGAGAAACGAGCCGACGACAAGACCGAGCAGAAAACAAAAGAAGCCAGCACCAAAAAAAGCTAAATTGAACAGTACTATAATCGTGTCACTCATAGAAGTAATTATTCGGGGTTGACCAGAGGAATCCTGCCGCAACCCAAATCTTTTTAGCGCTGCCAGTTCGCCGGTTTCGGTCCCGTAAGCGCCAGAAAATAATTGTAGATGCGCGGCGAATTGTCCTTGCGCAAAATGCAGACCTTGATGCTGTGCGGACCTGTGCCATGTTGGCAAGAATGAGCGAGGCTACCGGACACGACGGCGTCGCAGAATACATAACCGTAAATCAGGGCTTCCGGCGCGGTTTCCTTGACGCCGCCGCTCTCCAAGTCCCATAGGGGATTGGCAACCTCGCCCACATAGACTTCGGCAACTTCCCAGCTATCCCATTTTCGCCTGACCGACACCAGTTCACTCAGCGAAACCGGCCCCTTGGGCTGTGGTTTATTCTTCATGCTATGCTAATCCTTGACAACCAATACTGGAATGTGGGCCAGGCTGATCAGATTGCGGGTGACGCTGCCCATTAGCAGTTCCGCCAGCGCACCGTGGCCCTTGGTGCCTGTGACAATCATATCGACGTTATTTTGATTTGCATAGGCGATAATTTCTGCAGCGATGTTGCCCTGCAAAATCTCGCCGGTCACCGTAACGCCCTTGCTGCGGCCGATAGCAATCGCTTCTGCCATCAGTCGCCGATCTTCGCTACGCATTGCCTCCAGCTCTTCCATGAACCTGGCTCCGCTGGTTTCCGCTGCCATGAACAACTGATTCCCTTCAAACACTTTGACTGCCACCACCTGAGCCTGGCTCAACAGACTCAGATCAATAGCCCAATCGAGCGCTTCCTTGCTGTGGAGAGACCCATCATACGCCACCAGAATCTTTTTCATCCGCGACATCTTCAAGCACCTCCTGTTATTGAATTATCTGATTATATTATAGCACGTTCAAAGAGTTGAATAATCTGACTCAGTAATTTTTCCACTCACTCGTTGAAATAGATGTCGCGCCGCCGCCGGTAGCCAAACTTGGATTATTCACTAATACCAGGTTCACCATTGCCGGATCATAGTTCACGGTTGCCCCATCCATCTTAACAACAGCTCCGGTGGAAATAACAGCCCCCGTGATGCTTCCTCCCTGAATGGAGATATCGCCCTTGGCCATAACCAAAGCATTCCCGATCGAAGCAGTGTTGGACATGGTAATCGTTGTTTCCGCCAGCAGCGCGAGTGAACTCCCCGTCCCACTTGAAACTGATGATGAATTCGCCATCGAAATACTATTGGCTTTAATCACCACGTTCGAGTTCGCAGCAGTGGAGATCTGACTTGGATTCGACAAAACAAGCCTGCCGCCAATAAACAACTCGGTATCGCCGCCGAAATTGATTGCCGTTCCGCCATTTGCAAGTTCCAGATCGCCATTGACATAAATAGTGGTTTTTCCTTGCGTCGTCAAAACCGACCCATTATCCAGCTTCAATCCGCCGCCAATACATAGGACCGCATTGTCCCCCATCGTCACTATGGCAGAATTACTCAATGCCATTTGATTCACAACATAGAATGTCGTATTGGCCTGTGTCGTCAGTTTCGCTCCGTTGGACTCGACTTTCAATCCCGCTCCGCTATACAGATTGCTGTTCGCCCCCATGGTAATCACCGACTTATGGAAACTTATCCCTGTTGTCGCATAGAGAGTGGTATTGGGCTGTACGGAAACGGTAGATTGTCCCGCCGTCCACTCCCCTGTGAGTTTGTAGACCCCGGACAGGATTGTTACACCGGACTCTTGCCACATACTTGACGCCACCGGCCAAGCTAGCGCGCCGCTTACATTGGGAGCTGAAGGCATCGAAAACGAAGTCGAAAACGTGGGAACAGGAACAGCAACAGCAGGAGGGGTAGAAGTAATGTCCGTTGTTGTTCCTGTAACACTGACTTTTTGCCAAATGCTTCTGCTGTTATTATTCACAACAGCTAAAAGATCGCCATTTATTGCCGAGTTCCAGCCTGTAAAAGTAGTATTTGTACCAGCCGACCCATTGATAATCGAATTATTCATATTGATTGCCGCAGTCCCGAAAACCCCATTGGCATAGACCCCTGACAGTCCGCCACCTGTCGTCAGTTGTACTTTCACCATTATTTTTTTTAAGGCATTATTGACTCTTCCTTCCGACTGCAAATAATACCAACCGGCAACCGGTTTGACGCCATCAGTCAAAGTCTGCGGCGAATCCGCCTGCAAAGATACTTTATAGGTCTTTCCTGCTTCACTGGTAAACGGCACTGTTTGAGCCGTTGTGATCCACGCCCAATTTGCGTCTTCGGTAGCCAAGGCTGCGACAGCCCTTTTCAACCCGGTTTCCGCCGCATACTGAGCTTCTATGACATCCCTATTCACTGTGCCGCTACGAACTTCCTGCGTAATCATCGGCAGCACGCCAGACAGAATGATCCCCAGGAACATCATGACGCCGATTGCCAATATAGTAACCGAACCCCTATTGCTAAAAAAAATATTGCCTGCACGCATAGGAGTCCCTCCAATCATTCGCCTTGAGTCAGTTGAGCGTTGTGACTACAGTAGTAACCGGCGTGGCAACGGCGCCTGTCGCGCTGCTCTGCACAACGATTGAAACGGTAAAAATCCTGGTATTGGTTGCATCTCTGACGATTTGCAAAGAATTGATCCGCCCCTCGCCGATACTCGTGGCAACTCCATTCTTAATGATCGATATTGATTGTGCGTTCAGCAGGATTTGATGAGGCTGAGAATTCACCGTATACGTCAGATTTGCCGGGTTCGTCGCGGTCACGGTAATGTCCGTTGCGTTGCGAAGTTCATTGGTTATCTCAGTTAATGCGTTACGCGCCAACTGCATATTCGCTCCCTGGTCGGCAGTATTCTGGAATGACATTATTGAAGTCGACAGAATGCCGAACACGCCCGCCATCAGCAAGCCTGTCACTGCCACCGCCACCATAAGTTCTGCAAGACTAAAGCCGGCGTTATTCCTCAGTCGTTTTTTCATCTACACACACATCATTTCAAGTAGTAATAGCAGACAACAATCAAAGTTCTGGGCGAAACTCCCGCTCCACCGGATTCCTGCCAAGTTACAGTCGCCTTCACCGGAATCAGTTTATCCTTGATAGCAGAAGATAAACCATCGTATTCCGGCGAGTCTCCCACCTGAAACAAGGTCGTCGCAATCGTGAATGCAGGCATCACGCCAGATGGATTGACAGTTGAGGTTGCAGCCCAGGGTACAACCAGGGTTGCCGAAGTTTTTCCATCATTAACTTTCAGTTGCTCCAGCGCCTGCTGCGCATAATAGGTCGCCTGATTATAATTACGGGCGGAAACAGTCGTGACAGTAGATTGACGCCAGGCAAAAGCAATGCCGACCAGCGCAATCGAAATAATCGCAATCCCCAGAAGGACATCAAGCAAAGCAAACCCTGCTTTATTTTTTCTGCTACTGACCAGCCGTCCCCAACAAAACACGGGATAAGCGCCCTCCCATCGTCTTTCTGTTCCTATTGTATCGCATCCATATGGATTCTCCAACAATCAGTCTCCGGCGGCAATCCTTTTATAATTTTCAGCTTGCCAGGTAACGAGGTAACGACGGTAATGAATTTGGTATTTATATTTTTAGTATTCCATCCATACACATACACAGGTTTAATATCCACAATAAATGCGATCTTCGTTACTTTCGTTACCTCATTACCTGCGCCTGCAAAAATCCTGCTTCCGGTTCGGTTGGCATCGCTTCGGCCAGCGCCAGCCCGTCCCACATCAGGACATGACCGCTGCCATACTTGGTCTTCAGGCCTCGCTCGCGCATCCGCCTGACGAAAGTCCGGTTGCCGACCGGCCGCTCGGCAGTTTTGACGCACCAGGTCTCGTAAGCCCGGTAGGTATCGGCCGCCAGCGCCGCAGCGAGCGGATTGATCACGCAGCACTGGGCGACAAAATCGGCCAAAATATCCATTTCGCCCCGGTATTCCTCGGTCGCCGCCAGTACGTCTTCCGGCGGGGTCAGCCCTTCTTCGCGCCACAGGCGGCAGCCCGCCAGCGCCCAGTTCAAGATTCCCGGCCATTCCTGGCGCAGTTGTTCGCCAAGATGCGGGTCGCGCTCGCTGGCGGGAATCGTCACCGTAAACGGAATCAGCCGCATCCGCCGCCAGATCGCTTCGTCGCAGCCGCGAATCACCGGTTTGTGATTGGTTGCCAGCCACAGTTTGAACTGGGCGTCAAATTCAAACCATTCGCCATGCAGAAAACGGGCCGTCAGTTTATCCTGGCCGGTCATCTGCTTTACCAGGCTCTCCGCCATCCGCGATCCGTCGTCCGCCTCGACCGCCGAAGCAAATCGGGCCCCGCGCAGTGCGGCAATATCATTGGGAATCTGGCGGTTTGTTTTGGCCAGCAGCGCATCCATCGGCAGCTGGCGGGCATAACTGCTGAGGATTCCCATGATCGTCGACAGGAACGTGCTCTTGCCATTGGCCCCTTGACCGTACAGCAAAAACAAGCATTGTTCGCCGGTTTCGCCGGTCAGCGAATAACCGACGGCTTTTTGCAAATAGCGGATCAGTTCCGGCCGGTCTGCCAGCACCCGCCCCAGAAACGCATCCCAGGTCGGACAGGTCGCCGCCGAATCGTAGACAACCGGCGACAGTTTGGTCACCAGCCGCGCCGCGTCATGTGGCAGCACCTGATTGGTTTTCAGATCGATCAGGCAGTTCTGCGTGTTGAATAACCAGGGATCGCTGTCAAACGCATCGGCGGTAACCGCCAGCTGCGCCTGGGATTGGGCCAGCGTCAGCAAGCTGCTGAGCCGCGCCGCCGACTCGCAGCGCCGGGCAAAGCTGGCCATCGCCTTTTGTTTGCTTTCCTCCGGCAAAGTAGCCGATAGACTGAGGATCTGGCGCACGACTTCTGCCGCCTTGCGGTCGGTTTCGCCGGTATTGTCGATGCGCCAATGATTTGCGTCCCAGTAGAGCCATTTTTTCCAGTCGCCGCAGTAACGCAGCTGATCGGCGAAACTGGCGGCAAACCGCTCGGCGTTGCCGAGGTCGGTAAAGGCAAATTCGGCCTGCGCCCGCTGCATGGCAACTAGCCGCTGCAGTTCCGTTTTGTTGCCGCCGCTATGCAGCCAGTCGGATACGTCCCCTTTTTCGGCGAGATCGGGCAAAGTGAGGTTGCAAACGTCACAGCCCTGGTCCTGGAGCTTCCGGGCCACGTCAAGCGCGTGGTCCTGCCCCGGGCGATCGTTGTCCGCGATCACAACGACCTTGGCGCCGGCCACAATGTGCCGGGAGCACGCGGAGGTCCATTTGCCCGCGCCGCCGTGGTTGGTGGTGGCTGCCAGGCC
>JBGSKE010000349.1:0-10243 GCA_041741355.1 Negativicutes bacterium
GGCGGAAGCTCGTTAAACCAAGTGTAAACCCGCAGCTGGGGAGGTGGATCATCCGGGAGTCTTATCGTAAAGCATAGAGGTGCGAAAACAAGTTTCAGAGAGGTAAGGAGGAGTTTTGATGGAAGAAAAAAATGTACTGCTGCAAAAAGATGCCGGTATCGCCACGATTACCCTCAACCGACCGGACGCGATGAATTCGATGAACAAGGGACTGGTTGACGATTTCATTGCCGCTTTGACGGATGTTAAGCAGGACCTGGAAACCCGCGTGGTAGTTCTGACAGGGGCCGGCAAGGCGTTTTGCGCAGGCGGGGATTTATTTTACCTCGCATCTTTGACTGAACCGATTGTTGCGCACCGTTTTATTGGACAAGCCGGAACTATAATCAGCCTCATCAGGGGAATGGAAAAGCCGGTTATCGCTAAGGTGAATGGAGTCGCCGCCGGGGCAGGTTTCAATATCGCCATGGCGTGCGATATCGTGATCGTCGCAAAAACGGTAAAATTTGCCCAAAGCTTTGCCAAAGTTGGCTTAGTCCCGGACTGTGGTGGATTTTATCTGCTGCCGCGAGTGGTCGGCATGCACAAAGCAAAAGAGCTGATGTTTACCGCCGATTTGATCGATGCAGAAACTGCGTTGCGCTTGGGTATCGCAAACCAGGTCGTTGATGAAGCGGAACTGACAGATACGGTAAACAAGTTGGCGGCCCGCTTGGCTGGCGGCGCGCCGATTGCACTTGCCTTTATCAAAAAAATGGTCAATCGTAGCGATGATCTCGATCTGGAAAGCACCTTGGCGTTTGAGGAGGATATCCAATGCATCTGCATGCAAACCGCAGATCATCAGGAAGGTGTAAAGGCGTTCAAGGAAAAAAGAGCGCCGGCGTTCCAGGGAAGGTAACCACCTTGCTGTAGGTGCAAGTCCTAATAATGGCAAAATAACGCCCGAGACGCAAACACGAAAAATAAGAGGAGGCAACCAATATGAGTTGGCAAGATGATTATAAAAAGAAATTGGTTTCGATGGAAGAAGCCGCCGCTGTGATTAAATCGAATGATCGCGTATACTATCCCCCCTGCGGCAGTGCACCGGCCACCTTGATCGAAGCGATCACGAAACGGGGCATGGAACTGGAAAATGTTTTGATGACGGGCGCGTTGGTACTGTATCCGTTTGAATATATGAAGGGCGCTTTCAAAGGGCATCTCAATCATCAAACGATTTTTTTGGGACCCTATGAACGAAAGGCATTTCCCGAAGGAAACGTGGAAGTAATCTCCTATCAGTTTGGACAGACCGACTGGCTGACAGAAAATCGGATTAAACCCGACGTTTTTATCGTAGAAGTATCTGAACCCGATGAAAAGGGCTTTATGAGTTATGGTCCGATTGGAACCTTTAACGGCGATATTGCCGCCAAGTTCGCCAAGACGGTTATCGCACAGGTCAACAGGCAGGCGCCCTATGTGTTTGGCGGGCCGAAATCTTTTATTCACGTGAGTGAAGTGACTCTGATCTGCGAAAGCGACCATAAGGTCGGCGAACTGCAGCAACCACCGGTGACGGAGGTGGAGAAGCAAATTGCTTCGCATATTGTCGGCTATATTGAAGATGGATCAACGATTCAGCTGGGTCTTGGTGGGGTAGCCAATGCTGTCGGTTTCTTCCTTGAAAATCACAAGAACCTCGGAGTTCATACGGAAATGCTGGTTGATTCCATGGCAACGCTGACCGAGAAAGGCGTCATCAATGGAAGCAAGAAAACCTTGAATCCAGGCGAACTGACTTGCAGCTTCGGTATCGGTACCAAAAAACTATATGACTTCATGAACCGCAACCCTTTTGTTAAAACCTATCCGATCAGTGAAATCGCCAATGTAACGCAGATCGCCAAGAACGACAAATTTGTTTCGATAAATAATACGCTGATGTGCGATCTTACCGGTCAGATGTGTTCTGAGTCGATCGGATTCGATCAATTCAGCGCCACAGGGGGTCAACTCGACTTTGTTCGCGGCGCCATCCAGTCCAAAGGCGGCAAATCATTTATCGCTTTCCGTTCTGTAGCAGAGAAAAAAGATGGTTCGATGATTTCCCGTATCACCGCGGCTTTGCCGCCGGGCGCTGTCGTCACTACGCCGCGAACCGATGTGCAATATGCGGTAACCGAGTTTGGCTGCGTCGATATCCGCAACAAGAGCATTCCGGAACGGGTGAAGGCGATGATTTCCATTGCGCATCCGCAATTCCAGGATGAGCTGATGCAGGACGCCAAAAAATACGGCCTATTGTTCTAACTGGTCTTGGCAGGGCGAAAAGGTTTGCTTTCTCGTCCTGCCTTATTTTTCATGTGTACGAGGAGGAACCCTTATGTACGATATTAAAAAAGCAGCCGTCTTGGGGTCGGGAGTCATGGGATGCGCCATTGCGGCTCATCTGGCCAATGCAGGACTGCTGGTGACGCTGCTGGATATTGTTCCTGCGGCGCTTTTGGCGGAAGAAACGGCAGCAGGTCTATCACTGAAGGATCGTGCAGTCAGAAATCGACTGGTGAACACGGCCCGGGACAAAATGACCAACCCTCGGTCTACGCTGCTGTATGAGCCGCGTTATATCGAGCGGATACAGTTCGGTAACCTGGACGACGATCTGGAATTGTTGCGGCAGGCCGACTGGGTTATAGAGGCCGTCATCGAAAATCTGGCAGCGAAAACTCAATTGTTTAAGAAAATTGAACCCTTTCTCACCGAAAAAACTATTTTGAGTTCCAATACTTCGGGAATATCGGTCAATGCAATGGCAAACGAGCTGCCCGAGGAACGACAAAAGAACTTCTTGGTAAGCCATTTTTTCAATCCGCCACGCTACATGAAACTGATTGAACTGGTGGCTGCCCGGTCCACTGCTGAACCCGTATTCAGCTACATGCGCCGGTATTGCGAAGACAATCTGGGCAAAGGCGTGGTTGTGGCCAAAGACACGCCGGGTTTTGTCGCCAATCGCATTGGCATATATTCCTTTGGCGTTGTAGCGGCAAAAATGCAGCAACATGGGTTGAGCATCGAGGAAGCCGATGCATTGACCGGCGGCGAAATCGGTCGTCCCAACACCGGCACATTTCGTTTGATTGATATGGTTGGTCTGGATACGACGTTATCTGTGGCGAACTATCAGTTGAAAAATGTTACTGACCCTGCTGAACAGGTGTTTTTAGCGCTGCCGGATTTCTTTGCGCAGATGCAGAAAAAAGGCTATCTGGGCGACAAAACAAAACAGGGTTTTTATCGCAAGCTGGACAAAGAACTGCAAGTCATTGACGTGGCCACGCTAACCTATAGGGCCAAAACAGAACCGGACTTCCCTAGCTTGGCCAGCGTGAAAGCCGCAAAAACACTGCGTGAAAAGTTGGCGTTGTGGCTGGCGGCAGAAGACAAAGCGGGGCGTTTTGTCTGGGATGTTTTGAAACAGACGCTGTTGTTTGTCGGCGGATTGATACCGGCGGTGGCTGATGACCCCAAAGCTATCGATAACGGGATGAAATGGGGCTATAACTGGACAGTGGGGCCATTTGAATTGTGGGACATGATTGGCGTGCGCAAATCAGCGGAAAGAATGAAGCGAGAAGGAGCAATGTTACCGCCGTTTGTCGAACAACTATTGGCGTCGGGGCGGGAAAAATTCTATGAAGATGCAGATCCCCCAGCGGATTTGTTCAAACAAACCGCTACATGTGTGCGCAAGTTTCGGACTCCCGTGCGGGGAAACCAGGATGCGAGTTTGTTTGATCTGGAAGATGGCTTAGCCTGTTTTGTCATTCATTCACCCACTACCAGCTTGAGCGAACCAATGGTTGAATGCCTCCATCAGTCTATTCGGGAAGTAGAAACAAATTATCTGGGGATGATCATTGCCTCCGCAGGAAAAAACTTTTGTGTCGGCGCCAATCTATCGATGATTATCGGTTTGGCCGAGGCCAAAGACTGGAAAGGCCTCGAAGCAGTGTCGGCGCTGTTTCAACAGGCAAATATGGCGGTTAAGTATTGTTCGAAGCCGGTAATAGCTGCGCCGTTCGGTATGACATTGGGCGGCGGGGCCGAGCTTGTTATGCACGCGGCCGGCACTTTGGCCCAGGCAGAAACCAATATGGGACTAGTCGAAGCTGGCGTTGGTTTGTTGCCGGGAGCCGGCGGCAACAAGGAACTGTTCTTGCGACTTACGGCGGGAATTCAACACGATGCCGCCATCGATCTCGAACCGTTTACCCGGAAGGCCTTTATGGCAATTAGTGGCGGAAAAGTGTCGACGAGTGCGCCGGATGCGAAACGCATCGGCTATCTGCAGGAAAGCGACGAGATGGTGATGAACCCTGATTTGCAACTGTTTCGGTGTAGGCAGCGAGTAAAATTCCTGGCGGAAACCATGCCAACGCGCAACCCAAACTTGGTTTGCAGGGTGTCCGGTGGTGGTCTGATCGCCTGTCTGAAAGCAGAGCTATACAACAAGCGACGGGGCGGATTTATTAGCGAGCATGATGAACTGATCGGCGGTAAAATTGCCCATGTATTATGCGGTGGAACCGTTAAGACAAACAGTCTGGTTACAGAACAATATTTGTTGGATTTGGAACGAGAATGTTTCGTCAGTCTATGCGGCGAAGTAAAAACCCAGGATAGAATCCGACATATGCTGAAAAACCGCAAACCGTTGCGGAACTAAGGAAAGGGGTCGAACGATGCAGCAAGTTTTTATTGTATCTGCAGCCCGGACGCCCACCGGTAAAGCGCCAAGAGGCCAATTGAGCGGAATCAGACCGGATGAACTGGCAGCTGTGGTCGTTAGCGGGTGCCTGGAAAGGGTTCCATTTCTCGATCGAAACCAAGTTGATGATGTAATCATTGGTTGTGCTTTTCCCGAAATCGAACAAGGCTGGAATGTTGCCAGAACGATTGCCATTCGGGCGGGAATCCCCAACCGGGCAGCGGCAATGACGGTTAACCGTTTTTGCTCTTCTGGACTTCAGGCGATCGCCTTGGCTGCCGCCGAAATAAATTCTGGTTGGGCTGAAATCGTGGTGGCCGGCGGTGTGGAAAGTATGAGTACTATCCCGCTCGGCGGCATGAAACAGACCCCCAACCCATATTTGATGGAGCACTATCCCGAGTATTATCTAGGGATGGGTTTGACGGCGGAGGAAGTGGCGGAACGCTATGGCGTTTCACGTGCGGCGCAGGATGAGTTTGCCCTGCAAAGTTACACAAAAGCGGAAACGGCAATTGTTCGCGGCATGTTCCGGGATGAAATTCTAGCAGTGCCAACCGAAATATCCGGTCTGGCAAAACCGATTGATACCGACGAAATTAAACGTGGCGTGACCTTGGCAGGACTTGAGAAGCTAAAACCTGTGTTTAAAATGAATGGAACCGTAACGGCGGCCAACTGCTCGCAGACGAGCGATGGCGCGGCGGCGGTAGTGGTAATGTCGGAAGCGAAAGTCAAAGAAACCGGAGCCGTTCCGCTGGCAACACTGAAGACGTTCGCCGTTGCCGGAGTTGACCCCGATGTGATGGGTATTGGGCCAATTGCGGCGATTCCCAAGGCATTGAAACAGGCGGGATTGTCATTGAGCGACATTGGCTTGTTCGAACTCAACGAGGCCTTTGCAGCACAAGCTATTGCCTGTATTCGTGCGCTGGAAATTGATCCGGGGCTGGTAAATGTCAATGGCGGCGCCATTGCTCTGGGACATCCACTCGGCTGCACCGGCGCCAAGTTAACGACTTCTCTGCTCTATGAAATGCGGCGGTGCAAAGTGAGATTTGGTGTCGTGAGCATGTGTATCGGCGGCGGTATGGGCGCTGCCGGTGTTTTTGAGTTGGCGTGAGTGCTCTGTAACAATAACGAAAACAGGGATAGCGGAAAACTTTTGCAAGTTCTCTCGCTACCCCTGTTTTCGTTAACATTGCCTGCGAAACTTGGGGTAATTAAAACCAGGCGGGGAAGTATAGCAAAGCAATCGTAACCACGATAAACATCCAGATCATCACGATGAACCCATAGGGCAATATATCCTGAAACTTGAGCTTGTAGGCGCCGAGTATCGGCAATGCCCAGAACGGTTGAATCAGGTTGGTAAGTTCGTCGCCAAACGTATACGCGTTGATGACATAAGGGATATTGGCGCCCAATTCTTTGGCGGCAGGCAAAATATAAGGTGCTTCAATAACAAATTTTGATCCGCCGGACGGAACGAAAAAATTCAGGATTGATGAATATACAAAGACAATCCAGGGGAACGTGTGCGCGGTTGAAATTGCCACAAACCACTTGGCGATAATCCCGGCCAGGCCGGAATTCATGATGATGCCGAAGATGCCGGCATACAGTGGAAACTGAATGATTACGCCGCTTACAGTTCCAACACCACGTTGAACCGATGAAATAAAGTTATAGGCGGAACCCTGCAAAATTAAACCAAGAATGAAGAAGATGAAATTTAACACATTCAGGTCGAGTTTGCCGATTCCTTTAGTAATCAGGAACTGACCAATCCAGAATAATCCGGCCAAACCGACTACCCAAGGCAGAACGGCAGAGCGATCCCAACGGTCAGCAGGAGTTAGCTCGTGGCTGCTTTTTTCCTCCGGTTTTTTGGAGAGTTCTGCCACAAGCTCTTCACTGATTTCTCGGGCATCCTCTTTTTTCGGCGCAATTAATAATAAGAGAATGGGCAGGGAAATAATTAGGATAAAGTTGGTCGCCAACAAATGAACGTCAAATGTTGTTTGGCTGATCGGAATGACGCCTACAATCTTTTCCATGAAGTGCCCCGGAGTTGCAACCAACAATTGCGCCGCCATCGAGGGCCCATTGGTACAAATGATGGCGACATAGGAAATTGCCGCGATCAAGCGGTAGTCAATACCCAGGCCGCGTTTGGCTATCGCCAGTTCCCGGCCCATGATGATGGAGGTCATCATACCGATACCCCAGTGCATCCACCATAAAACTCCCAATATGAGCGAGTACATGACGATGCAGGATTCCCGAGTTTTGGGCAGGGAAACCAGCCAGGTGATTCCCTTGCGAACAAGCTTTGAGTCGGCCACAGTAAACCCGGTAATCATCAATACACACATCTGCATCGAAAAAGTGAGTAATACCCAGAAACCTTTGACCCAATCATTGACGAGATCGACAGGGCCGTGGGGGGTTAACAACCAAGCCATCAGATAGATGACAACAGTCAGGCCGAGAACAAAAACCATTGAGTCGGGAACCCAGCGAAGACTCCATTCGGAAAAAGCAATAATAAAATTAGAGATCCAACTTTTTTGTTGTCTGTTGCCACCGTTGGAGTTGCGATTTTCCATAGTATTACCTCCTCGCTTTTTAATTGGGTATGGCAAAACGCGCCAAGTTTGCGGCAAAAACGGGTAAGGTTTTATTGGCCTCGGCTTCTTTGACCAGTTCAACCACCTTGTCATTGAAAGGAGTATCGATTCCCAGTTCATCACCTTTCTCAACGGCTTCGCCATTGATGGCGTCAATCTCACACTTTCTTCCCAGACGCATGTCAAAGAGCATACTGGCGATAACGGCCCGGTGCGGGACGTACCATTGGTGGTATAGCGGCTTTACACGCTCAAAATCTACTTTGCCGTTCACCAGCTCAAAATCTTCAAACTGAATTCCCTGCAGTTCCAGCAACTTGATCCCCTGTGCATGGGCTAGTTTGATGATTTCATCTTTGATGAAGGCGGCGCACAATAACGCTTTTTCATTGTCAAGCACTTCGCCGTATGTGCAACCCAATGCCGCCGACATTCCGCTCAGTGAAGCATTGACGCAGAGCTTGGTCCAGCGTTCGCCGGCCAGGTTTTCAGAGACCCGGGCCGCGCCTGCTTTATCCAGAATGGCTTTGACTGCCTGAATGCGGGGCGTAATTCGACCGTCCAATTCGCCCAGTTCATAAGTCTGCCGATGAGGATCGGATGTCATTTCGGTGATTCCTGGCACGCGCAGGCTGGCGCCCCAACCGACAGTGCCGCCTACGGTGCGGTCCCGCCCAACACACTTTGCCACCTTTTGTTCAGGTATCCCGTTCTGCAAGGTACATACAACACTATCCTTGTGCAGATGCGGCAGGATGGCTGGCAAATATTCGGCATTGTTGGGCGCTTTGCCCAGATAGAGCACGATATCGAATATACCCGTAATGTGTTCCAAATCACAGGCCTTAACTGGAATCTGCAATTCCATTTTGCCTACTATGGTGGCGCCATTAGTCTGCAATGCTTCGACATGAGCCTTGTAGCCGTCAATCAGAACCACATCAACTCCATTTTGGGTCAACATGGCGCCAATAACGGTTCCCAGAGAACCAGCGCCTAAAACTGCGACTCGCATCCTATATTCCTCCCCAATATCATTTTAGAAGCGGTTCAAAACTTTCAATATCTCAACTAGTTTTTCATCCCGCCAAACAGCAATTTCGGCTGCGGTCTTTCCTTCGTCGTCTTTGCGGCGACACATCTCCGCATCGACGCCTTGTTCCAAAACATCTCGACAGCTCTCCGGAAAGCGTTGCCAGGTCGCCATGTCGTCCCACCACATTTCGATCGATGGACCGATGTGATCAATAATGCCGCGGATGCCCTTTTCTCCGCCGCCCAGCTGATAGATTAAATGTGGCCCCATGACCGCATAACGCAATCCCGGTCCATAGCAGCAGGCCAGATCCACATCTTCCGCCGAGCAAACCTCGTTCATGACCAGATCAATACACTCCCGCCACAAGGCCATGGCGATTCGATTGGCAATGTGACCGGGAACTTCTTTATTTACCCGGATCGGCATTTTACCAATCGTTTTGTAGAAATCATAAGCCGTTTTAAAGGTGGCCTCATCCGTGGATTTTCCGAGCACCAATTCCACAAGCGGAACCAGATGGGGTGGATTGAACGGGTGGGCTGTGATGCATCGGCCAGGATATTGGGATTGTTTTTGTATCTCGGATATGAGCAGCCCGGAAGTGCTGGAAGCAAATATCGCGCTAGAGTTGACTGCGTCAACTTCCTGTAGTATTGCCCGTTTCACGTCATAGTTTTCTAAAGCGGACTCCTGAATAAATTGAACACCCTGCACAGCGTCGGCAATATTGGTAACATAACGGACATCATTTTTGGCCGCAATTAATCCTTCGCGCGACATGAGGCCTTTGTCAACGAAGAATTGGAGATTGCTTTCAATCAGTGAGCGGGCTCTCGCCAAAGCGGTCTCGTTAATATCCTGAACGCAGGTGGGAATTTTTTTCCAGAGGAAATAGGAGGCCCAACTGGCGCCAATTGTCCCCGCGCCAATACAAGCAACTCTGTTAATATCCGCCGTATGCAAAATCATTTTCCCCCTCTCGTTATTAATACAGGAATATGCCCATTAATATAGCTGGAATCAGGACAAGCAGCGGTGCAACGATAACTGTAGCAAAGCAGTGTCGATAACCAATTTTATGAGTTAGGCCGAAAACCGCCAGAACGGTTATCACCGCTCCGTTGTGGGGCATCGCATCCAGCCCGCCGCTGGACATGGCGGCGATTCGGTGAATTACCTCAGGGTTAAGGCCCAATGCCTGATATTTCGGGATCAGCACTTCCAGCGCGATACCCAGGCCACCAGAGGCAGAGCCGGTAACTGCCGCCATCATATTTACGGCAACCGAGAGAGAAACCAGCGGGTTACCGGGAATGGCCAGCAACGCCTTGCTAATCGCAGCGAATCCGGCAGCAGCCGCAACGACCGTGCCATAGCCGACATCCGCACAGGTGTTGATTAGGGGAACAACGGTGTTAAGCGCGCCTTTGTTCAGGGTGTCGAGATGGTTGGTGATATAGCTGTGAAATAAGATGATACAGCAAGCAGTGCCGATCGCCAGCGCGTAAACGATATCGATCTTGAGCAGGTTGAGGCTGACGAGCAGAACTATCGATGGCAGAATGGATATGGCAAAACCCGGGCATTTTTCAATGTTGGTATTGCCAATCAGTAAATTGGCCGGCTTTTCAAAGCTCTCATGGCGCGATTCCGCTTTTTTCATGGCCCAGTAAACGTAATACAGGCCAATGGCAGTAACCAGTATTGAGGAAACGATACCGATCAGCGGGGCGGCAGTAGGAGTAGTCCCCAAGTACTTGATCGGCATGATGTTTTGAATGGCTGGAGTACCAGGAAGCATCGTCATGGTGG
>JBGSKE010000350.1:0-6412 GCA_041741355.1 Negativicutes bacterium
AATTGTGCTGGGTGCCGTGGCCGGCGACATAGCCGATCGCGCCGCCGAGGAAAATGCGAGTGCCCAGGCCGATAGTGCGGTACTCGGGGTCGTTGAGCAGCGGGCTGAGCGCGCCGGAGGTGGAGTACGTCACATTGGCCAGGTTGGGCAGCAACACGCCCATGTAGGTGTAGAGCGTTTCCGCCGAAGAATTGATCGCCGCTGCGTAATTTTGGTAAGCGTTGCGCGGGTTGAACAGAATTGCTTCGTTGATCTCGGCCAGCGTGATGTCGCTTTCCCATTCGCGCAGCGGATAACAGTCCGTGCCGGTGCCGACCGCTTCCAGATGGACGCGGCGGCCTTCCAGCAATTCCTGGATGACATGCGCGCCGCCGTAGGTTTGGCCCGGCTCGCGGTCTTCGGCTTCTTCGGTGGCGCCAAGATAGGCGTCGACGGCTGCCAGGCCGGCATAGGCCGACACGCCGTTCAGCCAGACTTTTTTCATCCGGATCGGCGGGTCGCTGTGACCAAAATTCAAAAACACGCCGGAAGAGCACATCGGGCCGAAAGTGGCGGTCGTGACCACATCGACGGTCTGGGCGACTTTTTCCGCGCCCTGCTCGGCTACCATCGGGATGATCTCCTCGGCGGTGACGACTACGGCCTGACCGGCGCGGATTTTGGCGTTGATTTCTTCGTAGGACTTGCGAATCGCCATTACCAGTAGAACCCCGGAACGTCGCCGGTTGCTGCGTCGGCAGGGTTGGCGGCGGTTTCGCCGTTTACGATCCTGGCGGCCCGTTCCAGATTGTCGACCTTGATGACGACCCGGGCTTCCTGGGCCGAGGTCGTGGCAAAGGCGTAGACGTATTCGACGTTGATGCCGGCTGCGCTGAGGCTTTCCATTCGTTCCAGCAGGCCGCCCGGCGTATCGGCGACCGTCATCGTCAACACCGGGGTAGATTTTACGGCATAGCCTGCGCCGCGCAGGATGACCTCGACTTTGGCCGGGTCGTTGACAATCATCCGCAGGATGCCGAAGTCGGCGGTGTCGGCGACCGACAGGGCCCGCAGGTTGATGGCGTGTTCCTTCAATACCCCGAGGACTTCCGCCAGGGTTCCCGGGCGGTTTTCGACGAATACGGAAATTTGCGAAATGATCATGGCGTTTCCCTCCCTAACGTTAAATAAATGAACGTGTACATTAGAAAAATCAGTTTTTCTGTTGCGTTCGTGATTGGGTTTGGTGCAAAAAGTCTCTTGCTTCGATTTTCACCGGAATTCGTTACGACTTGAGGCTTCGATTTGCCGGATGGCCTCAAACGCTCCAGCCGCCGCTGCGAGGCCGAAAATCAGCGTCCATGCTGATTTTGCCGGCAAATTCTCTGCCTCTTCGTCGACGAATTATGCGGTGAAAATCTAGTGCAATCGACTATTTTTGCAGCCAAACCCTTGAATCAAGGTTTCTGCGGTAAGCCATAGGAAAACACTGAAATCGAAGTATTCAGTGTTTCAATAGCAACGTTTTAATAGCAATTGAATCTTGATTAAATCATGCGTTTATCGATGACCCGCTTAGCCTTGCCTTCGCTACGTTCGATCGTCTTGGGGCTGACCAGGCGGACTTTGGCGCTGACGCTGAGCGCGCTGGCCAGCTCGGCTTCGATTTTATGCTCCAACACTTCCAGACGGCGGATTTCGTCGGAGAACATGTTTTCGGTCATTTCGACCAGTACAGTCAAGTTGTCCAGGTTATCGGCCCGGTCGACAATCAGCTGATAGTGGGGCGAGGTTTCGCCCAGACCGAGTAGCACGCTTTCAACCTGCGACGGGAACACGTTGACGCCGCGGATGATCAGCATATCGTCGCTGCGACCGAGCACTTTGCTCATCCGGATCAGCGTGCGGCCGCAAGCGCAGGCGGCGGAGTCGAGCACCGCCAGATCGCGGGTGCGGTAGCGTAGCATTGGCATGCCTTCCTTGGTCAGAGTGGTCAGCACCAGCTCGCCCTTTTCGCCGTGCGGCAATATTTGGCCGCTGACCGGGTCGATGATTTCGGCAAAGAAATGGTCTTCATTAATGTGCAGGCCGTTTTGGCAGGGACATTCACTGGCCACGCCGGGACCGATGATCTCGCTGAGGCCGTATATATCGAAGGCTTTGATGCCGAGTGCTTTTTCAATTTCGATGCGCATTCGCTCCGACCAGGGTTCGGCACCGAACACGCCGGCTGTGAGGGTGAGGTCTTTCGGTTCGATGCCCATTTCCTTCATCGTTTCAGCGATATACAGCGCATAAGAAGGGGTGCAGGCGAGCAGCGTGGTGCCGAAATCCTTCATTAACATGATTTGTCGCTGCGTGTTGCCGCTGGAGACGGGGATGACCGAGGCGCCGACCGCTTCCGCGCCGTAGTGCACGCCCAGTCCGCCGGTGAACAGGCCATAGCCGTAGGCGACCTGGATAAAAGACTGCTTGCTGGCCCCGGCCGCAGTCAGGGTACGGGCCATGACTTCCGACCAGATGCCGAGGTCGCGACTGGTGTAGCCGACGACCGTATGTTTGCCGGTGGTGCCGCTGGAGGCGTGCAGCCGGACGATTTCCGCCAGCGGGACCGCGAACAGGCCGTAAGGGTAGTTGTCGCGCATGTCCTGCTTGGTGATGAACGGCAACTTGCTGATGTCTTCGATCGAGCAGATTTCTTCCGGCAACAGGCCGGATTTTTGCAGGGACTCCCGGTAAAACGGCACTTGCCGGTAAACCCGCCGAACCTGCTGAATCAGGCGAGCGGACTGGAGTTCGGCCATTTGCTGGCGGTCCATGGTTTCCATCGGTTTATTCCAATACAACGTGAATGCCCCCCATCTTACCTTGCTACACAATAGTTCCCCACGGGGATGGTCGATGTATACAGTATGTTATTTGCAGTAATTATAACAGTCCCCTGTTAACCGTGCAAGGAATAGAGGACTGCTTTCGCCGTCAGCGGCAGGAAAAAGCCGACCGGATGGTAAATTTACTATACCATGTTAAATACAAGTTTTCGGGCCCGATTATTATTGCTGACGATTTTGCTCGGCGCGCTGCCTGTGCTGGCGTCGAGCCTGTTCATCACGCTGCGGACCGAGCAGGCGCTGGTATGGGAAAAACAGCAAAAATTGTTCGGCATCACCCGGGTGCTCGACCAATACCTGCAAAGCAGCTATGACAACTTGTTGGCGCAAAGCAGTCGCAGTGACTGGGGCCGCGAAGAAAAAATCGCCTTTCTTAACCGCGCCCTGGCTCGCTACACAGACGAAATCGCCACGGCCTATCCGGGCGTTGGCGTCGGCTATTACTCCAAACAGCTGGATGCGATTGTGACCTACGGCCCGTCTTCGGTGTACGGCCATACGGTGGGGATACCGATCAGCCAGGATCATCAGGGCCGCCTGGTCATGGAGTCGGGCGAGGACCGGGTGCAGGAAGGGGCGCTGGTCCGCGGCTGGATCATGAACGCCATGCATCCGATCGTGCGCGAAGGTCAGATCATCGGCTATATCTGGGCCAATGAACTGACCGAGGATATCCAGTCCCAGGTCGGCGAAATGAAGAAGAGCATTTATCTCGCAAGCGTGATCGGATTGCTCGTCGGCTTGTTCGGCGTGGGACTGATCGTCGACAATCTGACCGCAGGTATCAACATGATCAAAAAAGGCGTGTTTCATCTGCAGGACGACCTGGATTACCGGTTACCCAAACTACCGGCCGAACTAGGTGAAATCTCCGTGGCGATCAACCGGCTGGGCGATGAACTGCTGGCGAAACGACTGCTGGAGGCGCAGGTGCAGCGGGCCGAAAGACTGGCGGCGGTGGGCGAGATGGCGGCGGGCCTGGCCCATGAAGTGCGAAACCCGTTGATGTCGATCCGCGGCTTTGCCCAGTTGCTGCAGGAAGACAACATCAACCGCAGTCAAAAGGAATATCTGGAGATCATCGTGCGGGAAACCGAGCGGATGAACGCCCTGATCGAACAGCTGCTCTACTATGCGCGGCCGGTCGTCAATCGGATCGACAACGTCGATATCAACTCCGTCGTGCAGAATGTGAAGAAACTGGTGGAATCGCAGACCAAAGCGAAAAACATCCAGCTCGTCACCCGGCTGAAAAAAGACCTGCCGCCGGTAGCCTGCGACGCGGAACAATTGAAACAGGTGCTACTAAATATCGTGATCAATGCGATCCAGTCGATCGAGACAGACGGCCGGATTCGCATTGTCAGCGTGTACTTGCCTGAGCTACAACGGGTGGAACTGAAGATTGAAGATAATGGACAGGGGATTCCCCCCGCCCACCACGAACGAATTTTCGACCCGTTCTTTACGACGAAGGAGCAGGGAACCGGGCTGGGCCTGTCGGTGGCGTTCCGGTTGATGGAAACCTGGGGCGGCACGATCCAGGTCGAGTCGGAACCGGGGGCAGGCAGTTCGTTTGTACTGAGTTTTCCGGTGGGAAAGGTTGAGGAGGACAAGGCTTGAAACAGACAGAACGGATCCTGATTGTCGATGATGAATTGAACGTGCGGCATTTGCTCAGCGAGGTCGTGCGCAAGGCAGGCTATGAACCGCATCAGGCCGAGAACGGCCTGGAAGGCGTGGAAAAATGCCGCTTGTTGAAACCGGAGGTCGTGCTGATGGATCTGCGGATGCCGGTGATGGAAGGCATGGAGGCGTTTGCAATCATCCACGAGGAAATGCCGGAAGTCCAGGTCGTGCTGCTGACCGCCTTTGGTAATGTCGGCATTGCGATGGAGGCGATGAAACGCGGCGCGTTCGACTATCTGGTCAAACCGGCCAATGTGGCGGAAGTCCGCACGGTGCTGGAACGGGCGCTAGCGGTGCGCAAGCAACAGGTGGAAAGTCTGCTCAACGGCGAGGTTGGGCTGAAAAGCGAGCCGGATAACCGGATCGTCGGTTGCAGCGCGGTGATGCAGAATCTTTTCAAATCAGTCGGCCGAGTGGCCCAAAGCAACGCTACGGTGCTGATTTCCGGCGAGAGCGGCAGCGGCAAGGAAGTCATTGCCAAGGCGATCCATGAGAACAGCCTGCGCAAGGACCAACCGTTTGTCCGGATAGATTGCGGCTCGATCCCGGAAGGCCTGATGGAAAGTGAACTGTTCGGCCATGAAAAAGGGTCGTTCACCGGCGCGATCGCCGCCAAGCCCGGCAAGTTTGAAGTCGCCTCCGGCGGCACTTTGTTCGTCGACGAGGTGGGCGATTTGCCGCTGCCCTTGCAGGTGAAGCTGCTGCGGGCGATTCAGGAGCGCGAATTTGAGCGGGTGGGCGGCAATGCGGTCTTGCGGATGGATGTGCGGATCATCGCCGCCACCAACCGCAACCTGCCCGAGATGGTGGAACAGGGACGCTTCCGCGAAGATCTGTTTTACCGATTGAATGTGGTGCCGCTGCATGTGCCGGCCTTGCGCGAGCGGGCCGAAGACATCCCGCTATTGGTGGATTACTTCATTAAAAAAGCCGCCCGCAACGCCGGCTGCATGACGCCGCTATTGACGCAGGAAGCGCGGGAACTGCTACTGCGATACTCCTGGCCCGGCAATGTCCGCGAACTGGCCAATGTGCTGGAACGGGCCGTGGTTATGTCCAACGGCGTCATTGACCTGCCGGATGTGTCGGGGATTGCCAACCCGCTACTGACCAGTGCGCCGCGGATGGAAAAAAACGAAGAGCTCATCGTTCCCTTTGCCGGTACCCTGCGCGAGATGACGCATTGCCTGGAGCGGGAAATCATCATCCGCACATTGAAAAAACATGGCGGCAACAGGATGCGCAGCGCCCAGGCGCTCGACATCAGCCGCCGCTCGTTGCTATACAAACTGGAAGAGCATGGGCTTGGCGAACGCGACGAAAAAGAGTGAAAATTCCTGCAGTAGTGTGAAAATAAATGCGCAGTGGCCGGTAGGCCGCTGCGCATTTATTTGTTTGTCGAGTGCAGCGTCAATCTGGCGGGAACAAGCGGCTTGTCGGCGGAGAAACTGCCTGAATTGCTCCGAATCAGCCAAAATAAACTGATCTGGCACGATATTTGCATTCTATATAGCGTGGACAGTTGGTTTCAATGCAAGAAGTCAAAACTGAGCGAAAAGGAAAGGAGGTGTGATGCGACAAGTTGGGTCGACGGAATCGGCCCCAGGAAGCCCTGGATGTCACAGCCCTTATAATTACTGAATAATAAATAAGAGGAGGAAAAATTTATGTTACATGCGATGTCGCGATTTTTTGTCGTTATCGTCCAACGCTACCTGCCAGACGCGTATCTGTTCGCAGTCATCCTGACCTTTATCGCGTTCGGCGGTGCTTGGGCGTTGACCGGAAAAAGTTTCATGGACTTGATTGGTATGTGGGGAAATGGATTATGGGGAATTTTGGCCTTTGCCATG
>JBGSKE010000351.1:0-9126 GCA_041741355.1 Negativicutes bacterium
TGGGGTTTCTGGCCGCACTGGCCGACTTGTGGAAGCATCAGGTCTATGCACTGGGCCGCTATATGAATGAGCGGATTTTTGCCGCGGAAGTCATTCCAGCCGAAGTCTTCAGTCTGGTTCCCAGCGCCGAGCTTTCCGCCGAACAAGATGTCGATGCCGGCAAAGGCGACCCGCTAGCCTATCCCTATCACGATTACCTATTCCGCGCGTTTGTCGAACGCTGGCAACGCGCCACCCCCGAGGATCTTTTGACTTGGTATAGCGAAGGAACTGTCGAAGAAAACATTGGCTGCGAACCCGGCCTGGTATCGCGATTGTTTCCTTCAGCCACCGCATTCATCACCGATCTGGAGCGCTGGTGGCGCCTCTACACCGGCATGGGAGTTGCCAAACGGATTCAGGCGCCGCCGGTATTAGCGGTGAGTCGTCGAGCTTTCGGTTTTGACCACCGCGAGGCCCAGAATCCGGTGCATTTCACCCATCACTACCTGCAGTTAAAAAAACAACTGATTTCTCAACAAAACGGAGGTTCATTTCATGTTTGACAATGCCGAAGGCATGGTGTTTCGTCCACCCAGTGAGGCAAATAGCTTCATTTTGCGAGTCACGATCGGTTGCTCGCATAACCGTTGTTCCTTTTGCTCAATGTATCGCGATGTTCAGTTCCGCGCCCGACCAATCACGGAAATCGAACCGATTGTTCGTAATACAGCCCGGCGTTATCCCGATCTGCGCCGTGTGTTTTTGGCCGATGGCAATGCACTGATCTTGTCCACGGAAAAGTTGTTGGAAATCATTAGCCTGCTGCGCCGGCACTTCCCAAAACTGGCTCGGATAACTTGCTACGGCGGCCCTCACGACATCCTGCGCAAATCGCCGGAAGATCTTTTATTGTTAAAACAGGCCGGCTTGCAGATGATTTACCTCGGCATTGAAAGCGGCGATGATGAAGTGCTGGCGCTGGCGCAAAAAGGCGTCACCGGCGATCAAATGATTGCCGCCGGCCAAAAAGTTATTGCCGCCGGCATGAAACTGTCGGCTATGCTAATCCTCGGGCTGGGCGGGCGGGCATTGTCCCGACAGCATGCCGTCAATAGCGCCCGGGTGGCCAGTGCGATCAATCCAACCATGCTCAGCGCCCTCACCCTGATGTTGCACCGAGGAACACCGCTGCGGGCCGAAGCAGACGCAGGAAAGTTTCAGCCGTTATCTCCTTTTGAATTCGTCGTGGAACTAAAAGAACTGGTCAGCAATCTTACTATGCAATCCGGCTGTATTTTCCGCAGCAACCATGTTTCAAACATGCTGCCG
Source organism: Negativicutes bacterium (assembly GCA_041741355.1). Taxonomy (GTDB): domain Bacteria; phylum Bacillota; class Negativicutes; order UBA1444; family UBA1444; genus UBA1444. The sequence continues at coordinate 1,312 of JBGSKE010000351.1, forward strand.
CTGGCCGGCACATTGCCGGACGACAAAGACAGCCTGCTTGCGCAGGCTGAAGAAGCAATTCATCTGTTACGAAACCAAACCAAACCGACCTATAATGACGATGGTCCGTTTTAGTCCGAGCCTTTACCTAACGCCGCAGCAACCACCACACCAGACTAAATACTGCCATTAAAACCAATGCCACCGGCAGGGCGATAAAAACAAAAAACAGAATCAACGCGGCAACAATCAGCTTGGTCAGAAAACCAAATGGTTTTGAGCCAAATGAGACTTGCCGCACGTACACCCGATGCCCGGGTCCTTCGCTGCGGTATTCATAATTACCGGACTGCCCGTCAGTATATGGCGCTTGCCCCGGCGAGTCGCCACCCTGTTGAATCGTCAGCCCTTGAAAATCATCCCGTTCTTCGGGGCGCAACACTTTAACCGGAGCGGCTTTGTAACCGCATTTATCACAATCGGAACCAACATCTGCAATTTCCGCATTGCATTCTGGACAGCGCATCCGTTGTCAGCGACCTCCTTAACAGCCTATTTTTGTGTACTTCAGCCGGCATTATCCACTTCGTGCACACACTCCGGCGATTTAGCCTACCCTTTATCGACAAACGGAGGGTTTTTTGCTATGATTAATTCCGTTATAAAAATTCAGGAGTTTTTCAATGCAAATTACCACACCTTACTATATTATTGACGAAAAGCGTCTGTTACGCAACTTACAAATTATGCAACAGATTCGCGAACAGTCCGGCGCCAAATCTGTATTGGCGTTGAAATGCTTTTCCACTTGGTCCGTGTTTGAGTTGATGAGCCAATATATGGACGGCACTACGTCCAGTTCTCTGTACGAAGCCCGGCTGGGTCACGAAAAATTCGGCGGCGAAACGCACGCTTACTGCGTCGGTTATTCGCCCGAAGATATTCGTGCATTGGCTGGTTTTGCCGACAAAATCATCTTCAATTCCATTTCGCAACTGGACACATATTATCATGAGGTCCAATCCAAGCAACTCGGCCTGCGGGTCAACCCCGGCTTCAGTTGCTCGCATTTTGACCTGGCCGATCCCGCCCGCCGCTATTCGCGGCTCGGTGTAGTGGATCGGGTATTGTTGCAGGCACAGGCTTCGCGATTAAGCGGGCTGATGTTCCACTACAACTGCGAAAACGACGATGTCGCTTCGTTTGTCAGTCAATTGGATCAAATCGGCGCCCATTACGGCGACATCCTTAAGCAAATGAAATGGGTCAGTTTGGGTGGCGGTCTCTACTTCACCAAAGAAGGTTACCCAGTTGCTGAGTTCAGTAAAAAATTGGCTGAGTTTGCCGCCCGCTACGATGTGCAAGTCTACCTTGAACCAGGTGAAAGCGCCATCACCGGTAGTACGGAGTTAGTTACTCGCGTTGTCGATATCGTCCACAACGAAATCGACGTTGCAATTGTTGATTCCTCAGTCGAAGCCCACATGCTGGACCTATTGATTTATCGTCTGTCGGCGAAACTGAAAAACGAACCGTCCCACGGATACAAATACATGGTAGCCGGACGGTCCTGCCTTGCCGGCGATGTCTTTGGCACATTTCTATTTAATGAACGGTTAAAAATCGGCGACGAAATACGGTTCGCCGATGCTGCCGGTTACACCATGGTCAAAAAAAATTGGTTCAACGGGTTGCAGATGCCAGCCATCGCGGTTCGCAGGCTGGATGGCAGGATAGATGTTGTCAGAAGTTTTAGTTATGATGATTTCATGACTAACTTGTCCTGATCATACTGCAAATACCAAACAAACAGAGGAGGAAAATGATGCGGAAAAATGTTCTTATTGTCGGCGCAGGCGGCGTAGCCAACGTGGTTGCCCATAAGTGTGCGATGAACAACGATATTTTGGGGGATATCTGTATCGCTTCACGAACCCGGAAAAAATGTGAAGCGATCATCGAAAGTATCCAACGCAAAAAACACCTCAAGGATCCTACCAAAGATTTGTATTCCCGCCAGGTAAACGCGCTGGATATCCCAGCCCTAGTTGACCTGATTCGCGACACGGAGTCAAGAATCGTCATCAATGTCGGCCAGTCTTATATCAACATGTCTGTCATGGAAGCCTGTCTTGAAACCGGTGCGGTTTACATGGATACAGCGATTCATGAAGAGCCGGACAAAGTCTGCGAAGATCCCCCCTGGTACGCCAATTATGAGTGGAAACGCAAGGACCAGTTCAAAGCCAAGAAAATCACCGCTATTCTCGGCATCGGTTTTGACCCTGGTGTCGTCAATGCTTGGTGTGCCCTGGCGCAAAAGGATTACTTTGATAAACTCGATACAATAGACATTCTGGATGTCAATGCCGGCAGTCATGGCAAATATTTCGCCACCAACTTCGACCCGGAAATTAATTTCCGTGAGTTCAAGAAAGTCTGGACCTGGATCGACCGACGCTGGGTGTTGCAAAAAGTCCACTCAATACGGATGGATTATGATTTCCCGGTGGTTGGCTCTCAACCGGTCTACCTGACCGGACATGATGAAATTCATTCCCTGTCGAAAAACATGAACGCTAATTCCGTCCGGTTCTGGATGGGCTTTGGCGACCACTACCTGAATGTATTTTCCGTCCTGTCGAACATCGGACTAACGTCCGAAGTACCAATCAAACTGGCCGAGGGAATAGAAATCGCACCACTCAAGGTTTTAAAAGCATTATTGCCTGATCCGTCTTCACTGGCGCCCGGCTATACCGGTAAAACCTGTATCGGCAACTATTTCCGCGGTACCAAAGATGGTAAAGAAAAAGACCTGTTCATTTACAACATCTGCGACCACGCAGAATGCTACAAAGAAGTCGAATCACAGGCTATCAGCTATACCGCCGGTGTTCCGGCAGCGGCAGCCGCGATCCTGGTTGCCCGCGGTGATTGGAACGTCAAGCGCATGGTCAATGTGGAAGAGCTTGATCCAACACCGTTCATCGAGTTGATGAACAAAATGGGCCTGCCGACCGAAGTGCTGGATAAACCCAAACCGTTCCTGCCACCGGTCATCAAGTCACTCCAATCCGTTTAATATCAATAAAAGCAGCAGGGGGCAATCGGAACATTCCGATTGCCCCCTGCTTTCGTTGCCTTAAGCTGATAACTAAACTATCGCTTCACTTTAGGCTGATAGCTGGTGGGGCCGTCTTCAAACCCGACCTGCTTCAACCACCAGACCGGATAAAATACCGGTTGGGCGATTTCTTTGTCAGTATTGACGTAGCCGTCGTTGTACTTGACGTAGAGCAATTCGGATAGCTTCCACCAATCCTTCAGGACCGCCGCCGCATTTTGATCGCTGTACTGGGTCAGGAACTTGCGAGCGCCCTGTTTATCGCCGCTGTTCCAAAGCGATAACGCCTTAGCCTCCAGTTCATTTTGTTTGGCTAACGCCACATTTTCATAACGTCCTTGCACGGTGCGAATATCTTGAATCATAAAAGAATATTTTAACATTGAGTAGTTTGCTACGTAGTTGAATGCCGTCCACATGCTTTGCTGGTCAAGTTTCAGGATATCAGCCCGTTGCATCGATTCCGGCAAATCAAGCGCGCCGGCGTAGAACGGCATCAACACGCTGGTAGCCGGCCGGTCCGGTCCGAACCAGACCACGCCGCCGATGGCATCCGGCAGCCATTTACGCGACTGAGCCACATAGGAATATACACAACGGTAAATATTCAGCGGTCGTTCAAATTCGCCAGCCAGCGGCGTCAGCTTACCTTCTTTATCTGCAACAGACTCGGCATTGCCCTCAAATCGGTTGGGATTTCCAAACGGCCCAGCTGCCAACCCTTTGGTCAAATCAAACTCCGTGCCTTCATAATTGTCGCGGTGAATCGCAAACAATTCTTGGACTTTCATTTTTTTGTCCGGTTTGACGGCAAACGGATAATCACGGGTAAAAGCACCTTCAGCCCATGGCGAGAGATTCAGCGAAGGAGCTAACAACGACTGGGCGCGCCAGACCCGGCGCAGCGAATAATAAGGATGGTGAAACTCGCCATCGCCATATACTCTCGCGAAGTCGAGCGGGCCGGTGGACGGATCCCACCAGCCTTTTTGCTGCGCAATGGCGAAAATATTGGACGAATACATCATGTCGTCACTGTCTGGGCGGATATCACGGATGCGGAATTGGTTGGCAGCAACGAAAACCTTGTCATCCGGGACGCGTTGGGCGACCCAGACCCCACCGGTTCCATTCATATCATAACCGGTCATTTCCATAACCCAGCCTTCATTGGGGTCAGCTACCAATAAAGTTTCGCCTGTGCCATAGTAACCGTATTTTTCGATCAGTTCGCCCATCAGTTTGATCGCCTCACGGGCGGTTTTAGTCCGTTCCAGGGCAACCCGAGAAAGTTCGGCTGAGTAAAATATACGCTTGCCCGGCGCCGGTTCAGGATGGACCTTAGCCTTGTCAGTACATTCGCCGATTGATACTTGGTGTTCATTCATGATGCCATAGTTTGCATCAAAATAAGCGTAAGTATGAGCTGCCTGCGGAATGAATCCCAAGGGAATACTGGGCGCAACACCGGTTTTATTATAGGCTTTGCCACGTTCTTTGGTCACGATACGATGACTGATCGTGGCGCCCCATTGGGGTTTGAAATCCAACGCCGCGTGCGAGTAATATACCGCTCGCAGCGACCCCGGTTTGTGATCCATTGCCGGTACATAAATCATACTGCCGTCATTTAGCCCGTCGTCAGAGTGCGAAACCATCACCGATCCATCAAAAGATGCGTCTTTGCCTACAAGCATCGTGGTACAAGCCAACACTGGATTCCCCATTCCAAGACAAACGATTACCAGAACAGCAACAACCATACGTTTCATCTCTTCACCCCTTCGCAAATAATCGCCGGTTCCTACTCTAGTTCACTTTCGTTAAAAAAGACCAAATCCCTTTATTCATGCTAACCGTCCTGCAGAGCTTTGCGGGCAAACTGCAACCACTCGCGCGCAGCAAAAGACTGGTATCTGTCTTTGCGCCAAATCATCGCCAGATTCCAGGGGATTTTAGGTTGGTTAAGGTCCAGTATACATACTCGCTGCTTGTCCAAACGTCTACAAATAGTTCCCGGCAATAATGCCACACCCAGATTGGCCGCGGCCATCTCGCCGATAAAATCCCATTGGGAACTTTCATAAAGGACACGCGGTTGGAACCCTGCCCGGACGCATTCATTAATAATTCGATCATGAAGCAAAAAATCTTCATTAAACAAAACGAACTCTTCTGCAGCTAATTCTAGCAACGAGAGTTCGCTCTTTGCCGCCAAATGATGCGTCGGATGCACAACCACCTTCAATTCGTCTTCGACAAACGGAAACCACAGGAAGAGTTCTTCCTGAACCGGCAATAGAGTCACGCCAATATCCAGGTTGCCATTAGCAACATGGTCTTCGACTTTTTTGGCGCCATACTCCCATAACTTCACGATAATTTTCGGATACAGCTTATTAAATTTGCCGATTACATGCGGAAAATAATTCGCCCCTATCATTGGCGGCAAGCCAATACGCAGCTCTCCTTTTTTCAGTTGCATCACATCAGCCAAATCGGCCGACAAGCTCTGTACCGAAGTGACGATATTCTGCGCCTGAAATAAAATGATACGCCCGGCGTCCGTCAACTCCACGCCCTTTCCTAATCGTTCAAACAAGACTACCTCTAATTCTTCTTCCAGGTTTTTTATCATCCTGCTGATTGTCGGTTGGGTAATAAACAAATTTTGCGCTGCCCTGGTAAAACTTTTTGTTCGGGCAACTTCCAGAAAATACTCCAGGTTTCGTATATCCATCTCGCAGCCTCCTATAGACATCACGTATGGAACATATCTTATATATGTATTTTACACATATCACCATACGCTGTATACTCAAAATCACAATATGGTGAGAGGGGCGTTGTCTATATGAAAATTTTGCTGAAAGGGACTGTTCAAATTGTTTTCCTGGCTGTCATCGCCATGTTTTCCAACTATGCAGCGACGCGTCTTTCCCTACCGATACCGGGCAGCATTGTTGGGTTGCTCCTTTTATTTTTTTTGCTAAAATACAATGTGTTGCCCTTGTCTTATGTGGAACTCGGCGCCGATCTATTGCTGGCGGAATTGCTGTTGTTCTTTGTCCCGTCTGCAGTAGGCATTGTCGATTATCAAGCACTGTTGATAAATAATGGAGCGGAATTATTCATCGTAATAATTCTTGGCACAATGCTGATCATGGCAATGTCGGGGTTCACGGCAAAAAAAATCGCCATCTGGAGAAAATCACCATGAACTATTTGCCAGTATTAAGTTTTTTCTTAACCATTTTTCTGTACTATATCGCTAAGTGGCTCTACTATCGAAAGCAACGTTTTTATTTTTCTCCGCTGCTTATTGTCCCCTTGCTGCTTGCGGCATTGTTGTATAGCGCCCGCATACCCTATGAAATCTATTTTAGCGGCGCAAAGTGGCTGAATCTAATGTTGCAGCCTGCTACGGTCGCATTAGCGGTGCCTCTCTACAAATACCGCGGCGTACTAAAATCTCACGCGCCGGAAATCATTTCGGGCGTTTTTTTCGGATCGGTATTGGCGATGATTTCTTCGATTTTGCTTGCCAAAGGACTCAACCTCGACCAGTTGCTGATTGAAAGCCTGATTCCCCGTTCGGTGACAACGCCGGTTGCTATCGACGTTTCCCGCCTTATTGGCGGCGCACCCTCCATAACAGCAGTCCTGGTAATATTGACAGGCATCCTTGGCTCATTTCTCGGCCCCTGCGTAATCAGATTATGCAAAATCGAAAGCGATATTGCACGCGGCGTGCTACTCGGCACTAGTTCCCATGCACTGGGTACTATCAGGGCTTTTCAATTTAGTTCCACTGCCGGCGCTGTCTCCTGCGTTTCCATGATCTTGGCGGCAATATTCACCATTGCAACGGCAAAATTGCTAACATCTTTTTTGATTTAAGCACCCCAGCAGTGCTAAATATTTATACTTCGAACGAATTCTGCCGGATCAGGGCAAGTCATGGCTTCTGACATGATGCAGAATCCTTTTACCCCGCACCCCAATGTTAACCTCAGATTGCTTTGGTTAATCCCGCCAATGGCAAAAACCGGTATCTCAACCGCCTGACAAATTTGCTGCAAAAAAGGCAAACCGCGCGGCGGCAGTCCTTGTTTGCAGTCCGTGGCGTAAACATGGCCGGCAACAACATAAGCAGCGCCCAGCATTTGCGCTTCTAGCGCTTCGGATACCGAATGGACAGAGGCGCCGATCGCCATGTGTTGCAGTTCATTTCGGTAGGCTTGCAGCTCCGGCATTGACAGTTGCAGATGGCCATGCTGCCTCCTTGCCGCTACCGCAGCATGATGGTGAAGAATCAGCAACACCTCATTCTGATCACAGATTTCCCTTACTTCCCGGGCTAGCCGCTCATACGACAGGGCATCCAGATCCTTTTCCCGCAGCATCAATGCATAGGGTCTCGCTTGCGCCAATCGCTGAACTCGCAGCAAAAAGTCATCTTGGCACAATTTGCGATGCGTCACGCAAATCAGCATGAACCTATACTCTCAAATGGTCGGTATAGATCGGTTGGAGGCCCCGTTCCACAATGCAGTGGCGAACTTGCCCGACACTGCGCGGATCGGCAATCGCAAATTGTTCATCGCCTTTTTCTGCTGCATTGTGCCCGCCGACACCAACCCGAACCCCGGCGGAAATTTTAGTTGCCGCCATTCCAATGACATGATCGCGAAATCCCGCCCGCTCCC
>JBGSKE010000352.1:0-2907 GCA_041741355.1 Negativicutes bacterium
AACCTGTCCGCCGATTTTCAGGCCATCGACCCGATCGAAATCCACATGCAACGGGTAGCCAGCTTCGCCCACGCGAATCACGCCATAAAAAACCGCAATACCGACTAGTAGCGCCAATCCGAGCAAAGTGACCGCACCGACTTTTGTTTCTGAGTTTATCATCCTTCGCTCGCCCTCCTTCGGACCGGAATGCAATTATTGCGAACACCGCTGATAAATTGTCGCACGATCGGATTCTTCGACTCGCGGAACTCATCCGGCGTAGCAATTTCAATGATCTTTTCATCATACATCATCGCGATTCGATCTGCAATCGTAAATGCGCTATCCATGTCGTGCGTTACTACAACCGCTGTCACGCCAAGGATACGGCGGGTGCTCATGATCAGGCGGTTGATCGTTGTTGACATCACCGGGTCCAAGCCGGAAGTCGGTTCATCATATAAAACAATTTTGGGATTGAGTGCAATGGCCCGGGCCAAACTGACCCGTTTTTTCATGCCGCCTGACAACTCGCTGGGCATTACATTTTCCCGTCCCATCATGCCAACCATTCGCAAGGTGCGCCGGATGACCGACAGAATTTTTTCCTCGGACATATCGGTGTGCTGCCGGATGCCAAAGGCAATATTTTCACCGACGGTCATCGAATCGAACAATGCCGAGTATTGGAAAACCATCCCCATATTGCGGCGGATCAAGTTCAACTCGGTTTCTTTTAAGCGGGTTATATCGCGACCTTCAACCAAAATCTGGCCGCTTGTCGGCTTCAGTAAACCAATCATCAGGCGCAATAGCGTGCTTTTTCCGGCGCCGCTCGGACCGATTACGACCATCGTTTCGCCGGTTCTCACCTGAAAACTGACGTCGTCAAGAATCCGCCGGTCCTTGAAAGACATGCTGACATTCTTCAATTCAATCATTACTTCCGGCTTTGTTTCGGCAATTTCATTGATCAATTCCATATATCACCTATACAACCAAGTTGAGAGAAAGTAGTTCACGACAAATATCCAAACAATTGAGGTAACCACCGAACTGGTAGTCGCCTGCCCTACACCTTCGGCGCCTTCTTTGGCGCCCATGCCTTTCAGACAACCGACAATTGCCACGATCCCGCCAAAAAACATCGATTTGATCAGACCGCCGGTAAAATCGGCAAACTCGGTAAAGGTTTCAATCGAGTAAATAAAAGAGTAAGGGCCAACATCGGTATAAGTCGTCGCCACCATAAACCCGCCGGCGATGCCCATGACATTGGCGAACGTCACAACCATCGGCGTCATCAGGATACAGGCGACAAACCGCGGCACTACCAAATAAGCGATCGGATCGGTCGCCATGACCCGCAATGCATCAATCTGCTCGGTAACTTTCATCGAACCGATTTCGGCGGTAATGGCGGCGCCGACCCGTCCAGCCAACACTACCGCGCTGAGTACCGGCCCCAGTTCGCGAAACATCGCCAAGGCCACCAAGCCGCCAGTCGTCGACTGGGCGCCGGCCCGGGACAACGCCGGCGTAGCCTGCCAAACCATCACCATGCCGGTAAACACGATCATCATAAATACAATGGGCATCGTATCCACGCCCAGATGAGCCATCTGGTAGATGACATGACGAATATTGATCCGCCGCAGCTGGATCAGCGTCTGAAACAGCAGTTGGGCCGTTCGTCCAGTGGATTCAAGAAACTCAAAAATTTGTCGCCCCAGCCAATTGCTCAAACTAATCATTTTTTAATAATTCCATGACAGGGGTGAGTTTCCCTTCTTTTACGCGCTACTTTTTGCCAAAACGCTCCCTGTTGATTAGGGTTCCATACGCCAGAGAAACCCATATTCCATCAGTTTGTTGTTGACTCCAAATACTCAACTTGGCAGGATATACGGCAGCAACCGCAGTTTTGGCAACGGCGGCGGTTGAGGAAAACGCGTTTCCCTGGCCGGATCCGGTACTGCAGGCATCGCCGATAATCCTGACGTCTAGCGGATTGATCCCGTCAAATCCACAACCCAGCGCTTTTACCACAGCTTCTTTGGCGCTCCAGATTTTTCCCGGCGACCCCGCCGCGATCTCCGGTGGGTGAAACGCCTTGTGCAACGGATATGGGTTGTCAAACTCACTGTCGCTTGCTGCATCAATCCCGATCAGACAGGACTGATCCACTGCCGCTGCCCACGTCTGGTTGGGCAGATGCGAATATGAATAGTGCAGCGGCAAACCGGATGCTCCCCTGGCCCGCCAGTGCCGACTGAGTTCTGCCTGCAACAAAGCTTTGGCAGCCCTGCGCGATTCTTTAGCATCGCTTGGGCCGCGCTGACAGCCAACAACAACCAACGGACCGCCGCATCCCGGCAGGGTTACAGCGAAAGCCATCGCATCTCCAAGCCGCGCGCACTTTGGATCGGCTGGCCCGTTGCATCGTACACGGCTGCATCCCAAATCACACCGGCAGCGTCTTCGCCGCGCCGACGAGCCTGCAGGCGGAACCGTCCCTTGGCGGGACTCGCTTGGTGGTAGTCCAGCTCACCCACTGCATAGGGCAGGGCGATCGTTGTCACTTCCGCCTCCTGTTCCAGTAATGTTTGGAACACAACAGTCTGAAACATCGCCTCCAGCAGATAGGGCGAGGTTTGGTAGTCGTTGGACCGGCGATCAGCGAAATCCACTTGCTGCGGCAGCACAAATTCCGCTTCAACCAGCCCTTTGCCGCAACTGCTGATTTTTTGCAATGGCCGATACCGTCCGGTTAATGCTGTGAAGCGTTTGTACACTTTGAGCAACGCCGGCCGGTTCACTGTTTTGCGCAGGATCCCCTCAACAGCAAACGGCAACCCTTCGATTGGCGCTATGTTTTGCCTGATCGCCGCTCCCAGAATCACAGTCGCTACAGCATTGAGCGGC
>JBGSKE010000353.1:0-4252 GCA_041741355.1 Negativicutes bacterium
CTAGCGGCGTTACGCCTCTGGTCAAGCCGCCGAGCGCCATCGCCAAAGTAATGTCATTATTCGAGCCGCTGGTGACCAGTGTGGTGATGCCCATGTTTTGCGCATTACGGACAACTCGTTCCGGAGTCACTTCCTGCGCCAGTTTGACCGCCGGTATGTTGCGGGACAACACAAGGGCAGTTCGCAAAGTGATCGGTCCTTTGAATGTCCGGTCATAGTTCATCGGCGCGTAGTTGCCAGCGCGAAAAGGCTTGTCATCAATCATAGTAGCTGGTGATTTGCCCGCATCAAGAGCGGTAAGATAAACGAACGGCTTAAATGCGGAACCGGGCTGGCGCTCAGCCAGTACGGCCCGATTGAACTTATCGGTGCCGCGACCGCCGACCATTGCTTTGACATAGCCGGTGTGAGTATCAATGGAAACCAATGCGCCTTGAGGCTGCTGCAGTCCATTTTTGTCGACGGACATGACCGGCAGCTCGCGCATCGCCTTTTCAGCTGCTTTTTGCAAATTGAGATCAATACTTGTGTAGATCTTCAAGCCTTCTTTATATACGGTGTCGGCGCCGTATTTATCAATCAACTGCGATGTGACGTATTCAATAAAATAAGAGGCGGAGACATCGAAGTCTTTGTCTTTTTGTTTGAGATCTTGCTTGGCTTTAGGATCTGGTTTGGGTGGGTCAACGGCGATTTTTAGCGGCGTCAATTTGTTCTTATCGGCACTAGCCTGATCCAGGTAGCCATATTTCACCATCTGGTCAAGTACGGTGGCCTGACGTTCACGCGCCGCTTTCATGCTGTTGAACGGGGAGTAGTAGTTGGGGCTCTTGGGGAGACCGGCTAGCATTGCCGACTCCGCCAGATTAAGTTGCTCTACATTCTTGCCAAAATAGGTCTGGGCGGCAGCTTGCACTCCATAGGCGCCGGCGCCGAAATAAATCTGATTCAGATAAAGTTCGAGGATTTCAGCTTTGGTATATTGTTTTTCAATTTGAAAGGCGATGATGACTTCCTGTACTTTACGTTTCCAGGTGCGTTCCTGAGTCAGAAATGCATTTTTTGCTAATTGTTGAGTGATCGTGCTACCGCCTTCGGAAACTCCGCCAGCGGAAATATTGATCCAGACGGCGCGCAGAATTGCCCGCGGGTCGACGCCGGAATGTTGATAGAAGCGATTGTCCTCCAGAGCGACAAAAGCATTCTGCAAATCTTTTGGCACTTTTGCCAACGGTACCGGCAAGCGGTTTTCCACAGCATGCAACACAGTAATCAGTTTGCCGTTGACATCAAAAACCTGGGCTGAGGCAGCCGGACGGATGTCGCCCCGCAAGTTGGGCGCTGATTGAATTGTCGCTGACAAAAAACCAAGTCCGACACCAATTCCGATGACAAGAAACGCCATGATCCCGATAATGACAATGGCGGTGATGGAGCCCCGGGTATTATTCATTATCGCTTTATAGGCAACAGTATGTTTCAGTTTCATATTATTCCCCCTGTCTTTACACCCAAATATTATATCATAAAAATACCGGCTGGGTTAACTGATCTGCAGCAGCCGCATATACAGGGCCGGTTTTTGCATAAAAACCGTCTTTTATGATATACTCTCGTTGAAGTCGAAGCAAACAGACAGGGATGTTTCTGCGATTTTTCGCTGTTTTCAGCGATCAAACTAAAATTAAATGATAATAGACAAAGGAGCTGCATAGTAATGTCAGGGCATTCAAAATGGGCAAATATCAAGCATAAAAAAGGCAAGGCCGACGCCGCTCGCGGCGCTGCTACAACCAAAATCGGCAGGGAGATAACCACAGCCGTCCGCATCGGCGGCGCGGATGCGACCGGTAATATGCGTTTGAAGTTGGCTCTGCAAAAAGCGAAAGAAAATAATATTCCCAAAGATAATATTCAACGGGCGATTCAAAAAGGCCAGGGAACCCTGGAAGGCCAAAGCTACGAAGAAATTACTTACGAAGGGTATGGCATTGCTGGTGTAGCGCTGCTGGTGCAAACGATGACCGATAACCGGAATCGGACTGCTGCGGAAATGCGTCATCTGTTTTCCAAGTATGGCGGCAATATGGGCGAATCAGGTTGTGTTGCCTGGATGTTCAATAAAAAAGGCCTGATTCTTATAGACAAGGCAACTGGAGTTGCTGAAGACGATCTGATGGCGATTGTGCTGGAGGCAGGCGGCGATGATTTGGTCAGCGAAGATGATTCGTTTGAAATCACCTGCGCACCGGATGCATTTGAGGGACTTGTCAACGCCTTGGAAGCAGCCGGAGTCAAATGGGAATCGGCCGAAATCAGTATGGTGCCCGATACCAGCATTGCCCTCTCGGGCGATGAAGCAACCCGGTTGATGAAACTGGTCGATGCACTGGAAGAACAGGATGACGTACAGGCAGTGTTTGGCAATTTTGATTTGCCGGACGAAGCAGACGAAGATTGATTTTTTTGATGATGCGGAGGCAATAATTTGCTGGCCATGGGGATTGATCCCGGCAACGCAATCTGCGGTTACGGGTTTGTCGAGTTAAAGGGTAATTCTCTGCACGGATCGGGGTTTGGCGTTATCAAGACAACGCCGGATATGCGGCGAGCTGAGCGATTGCATTTTTTATATGAAAAATTGCATGCCTTGATCAGTGAACGACGGCCCGATGTGGTTGGCGTGGAAAAATTATTTTTCAGCCGCAACGTAACGACGGCGATGACTGTCAGTGAGGCGCGCGGCGTTATTTTGCTTGCGGTAGAGATGAATAAAATACCGCTGATTGAACTGACGCCGCTGCAGGTAAAGCAGGCAGTGGTCGGCTACGGACAGGCGACCAAAGAACAAGTCACCTATATGACGCAGCGCTTGCTGTGTCTGGAGAAAAAGCCAACCCCCGATGATGCGGCGGATGCCCTGGCAATTGCCATTTGCAGCGCGCATTCTAATTCAGTGGAAAAAATCTGGCGAGGTTGATGCGCTTATGATCGGATATCTTCGCGGCGTCGTGGATCAACTGCTGAACGATTTTTGTTATCTAGACGTGCGAGGTGTAGGCTACCGGGTTTACATCCCGGCCTCGACGCGCGAAAAATTGCAGATTACCGCCGAGGCAAAACTATATACTTATTTAAATGTGCGCGAAGATGCGCTGCATTTGTTTGGCTTCATCAGCCAGGAAGAACATGAAGTGTTTTTGTTGTTGCTGTCAGTCACCGGCGTTGGTCCCAAGATGGCGCTGGCGATTTTGTCCGGTATGAAACCGGAGGGAATCAGATCTGCCATCGGTCGCAATGATCTTACGGCATTGACCCGCATATCGGGAGTTGGCAAAAAAACGGCGGAGCGAATTGTGCTGGAATTGCGCGATAAAATCGGCCAAATCTGCCTGACAACCGAGTTGCCGGCAGGACCGGGCGCTTTGGTTACTGGTTCCGGCGCCGCGTTTGATGAAGCGATGGCGGCTTTACTGACGCTGGGCTATCAGCAAGGCGAAGTGCTGACCAGGCTGCGTAATCACACGTCCGAAGGAACTACGGCGGAAGCCTTGATTCGCGCCGTACTGCGTGAAATGGGCGGGAGGTAGTCATGGAAGAGGAACGGATAATAGCCGGACCGGAGCAAGAGGGCGATAATTGGCAGCTTAGTCTGCGACCGCGTCGTCTGGTTGAATATATCGGGCAGGATCAGGTCAAACAAAATTTGTCGGTGTTTATTCAAGCCGCGCTGGCACGACGCGAGGCGCTGGATCATGTTTTGCTGCACGGGCCGCCTGGACTTGGCAAAACGACACTTGCTGGCATTATTGCCAATGAACTGGGAGTAAGTCTGCGGATTACTTCCGGTCCAGCCATTGAACGGGCCGGAGATCTGGCAGCGCTGTTGACGAATCTGGGCGAAAAAGATGTACTGTTTATTGATGAGATTCACCGCCTGAATCGTAGCGTCGAGGAAGTATTGTATCCGGCGATGGAAGACTATGCGCTGGATATTATCATCGGCAAAGGGCCGAGTGCGCGATCGATCCGCCTGGATTTGCCGAAATTTACTCTGGTGGGGGCAACGACGCGGGCTGGCGCTTTGGCCTCGCCACTACGCGATCGGTTTGGCGTGATGTGCCGGCTGGAGTTTTATGGACCGGCCGCGCTGCTGCAAATCGTGACACGGGCGGCCGAAGTCCTGAATGTGGCCGTAGAAAAAGGCGGCGCCGAAGAAATTGCCCGTCGGGCCAGGGGAACGCCGCGGGTT
>JBGSKE010000354.1:0-3875 GCA_041741355.1 Negativicutes bacterium
GCCAAGTTGCAGCGATATCCCCTGACGGAAGTACTCCGAGTGCTCGATAACACCGGTTGCATACTCCGCCATCAGCAGTTCCCGCGGGTTGCGACTGATCCGCAGCGCACCGGAGGCAATCCCCGCCGGATCGCCAATGCTGTCAACCACTACAACAAAATCTACCTGGGTCTGGGGAATACTGATCGGATGAACCGGATGCGGCACGAGGTTGTCGGTAATTGCAACCACCGTGTCGGCATATGCGGCGTCGACCATCGCATAACCGAGCGAACCGCAGGCGGACCGACCTTCCACGCCGTTCATATTGCCGTAACGGTCGCAGCAGGGCGCGCCGAGAAATGCCACATCAATGTGAAGATCGCCGCACTCGATCGCCCGGGCCCGCCCGCCATGCGAGCGAATGATTGTCGGTTTGCTCAGTTTGCCGGAAGTCATCAGTTTGCCCAGTTTGCCCCGACCGCCTGATGTTTCAATTGCGGTGATCACGCCTGATTCAATATGGGGAATGATCGCGTCGTTCACGTCATTGAGCGAGCTGGGGGCCAGGGTCAGGCCACGAATCCCCTTGCGGGCAATCGCCTCGACAACCTGGTTGAGCACATAGTCGCCGTTACGAAAATGGTGGTGAAAGGAAATCGTCATGCCGTCCCGCAATCCAGCGGCTTCAATCGCCTGGTCAATCGACTTCAGCAATTTCTCCGAACCAGGCTTGCCGGCGCGGATTTTCGGACCGACCAACCGGCCCGCTGGGATAAGCGCAAACGGTCCCGCGTAAGGCTGGACCTTCGTTATTCCTTTGATGATTGCGGGGATTTCGCGTCCTGCTGCATTGATCATGGGTTTTCCTCCTTCGACCTGCTACTTTCGGACTGCCGCGGCATAGGCCAAAATCCGCTCCGCCCGGGTCACGATCGGTGTATCGATCATCTTGCCGTCGAGAGCGACTACGCCGGATTTGCGCTCCAGCGCCTCTTTGTAGGCGATCAATACTCGTTCGGCGTTCTTAATTTCTTTTTCAGTCGGCATAAAGACATCCTGCGCCATACGAACCTGCCGCGGGTTGATCACCGATTTCCCATCAAAGCCCAGTTCCTTGATCAGACGGGTTTCCGCCAAAAATCCTTCATCATCGTTGGCATTGGCAAAAACCGAATCAATCGCTTGAATCCCGGCTGCCCGGGCTGCCAGCAGCAACTGGGAGCGGGCAACAAACAGTTCCCAGCCTTCACGGCTGCGCGAAGTCTTGAGGTCGGCGACAAAATCTTCGCCGCCGATCGCCAATGCAACCATACGAGGGCTGGCTGTAGCGATTTCATAGGCATGCATTAATCCCTTGGCGGTTTCAATCGCCGCCATCATGCCGATCGAACCGGCGGCAAAGCCATGCTTCGCTTCCGCTTCACTGATGATTTCATCGATAATCCGAATATCCTGACCGGTTTCCGCCTTGGGCAGGCGGATCAGATCCGGTTTCGCCGGCAGAATGACTTTCAGGTCATCTAGGCCAAACGGCGTCTGGATATGATTGATCCGCACCGCAACCTCGCAGGGATACTGCAGACGTTTAATCGCATTATGGACCAGCTGGCGCGCCGCATCTTTTTCACTGACCGCCACCGCATCCTCGACATCGAAAATCACCGTGTCCGCGCCGTAAATTCCCGCATTCTGCAACATCGCCGGATTGTTTCCCGGCATAAACATCATCGCCCGGCGCAATTTGAACTGCTCCATCTCCCTCACCCCTTACCGACGGCCCGGTCGATCGCAGTCTGCACCCGGGCCTCGATCGTATAATCCAGAGCGCCTTTGTCGTTGGCATGTACCCTGGCATCGACGATTCCGTTCGCCGCCAGGACTTTTTCAATGGCTTGCCGAATCATTGCGCCGTATTGTTGCATCGTCGGCGTTACCAACTCGATTTGAACGCCTGCGCCTGGCTCAGCCGGCGCAATCATTATCAGGATGTCCGCCGACTCCAATGTGCCGGCTTGCGCACTACGAAGACCTTCATTCATGATCATCACTCCCTATTGGACCTATTTTTGATACAGGAGAATGCATTGCCAATCCCGAATTAGAATTAAAAGTTTAGTGAAAATGATCCGATGCAACCGATAGGGAGGGGTCGCCGATGGAAAGCTGGGACTGGAAAATACTGCAGGTCCTGTACGAACAAAAGAGCATCACCAAAACCGCCCAGACCCTGTTTACTTCCCAGCCGGCCCTGACGGCCCGCCTGCAACAGATAGAAAAAGAATTTGGCATTAAAATCGTCCATCGCAGCAGCAAAGGAGTTCAATTTACGCCACAGGGCGAGTATCTGGCCAAATCCGCTACGCAGGTATTACGCAATCTGCAGCGAATTCGCGAACAAGTCTCCAATCTTAGCGATTCGGTTTCCGGCGTCCTGCGTATTGGCGCTTCCAGTTACTTTACCATGTATTCGCTGCCGCCGTTACTGAGGCAATTCAAACAGCTGCACCCAGCGGTCGAGTTCAAAGTACTAACGGCCTGGAGTCGCGAAATATATAATCGGGTGCATAATCAGGAAGTGCATTTGGGTTTTGTCAGTTCCGACTACGGATGGTCCGACTGCCGGCAGTTGCTATTCGAAGAACCGATTTACATCGCATCAGCGGACGCAATCAACCTGGAAAACTTGCCTGCTTTGCCGCGCATCGATTACCAAAGCGATGGCCTGATCAAGGCGATGATTGACGGCTGGTGGCGGGAGAACTTTAGCGCTCCCCCGCATGTCACCATGGAAGTCGACAAACTGGCAACCTGCAAAGAGATGGTCAAACACGGCTTGGGCTATGCCGTCATGCCGAGCCGTATCCTCAATGATACGCCGCAGCTGCGCCGCATTTTGCTGACGGACCGCACCGGTCAGCCAATCCGGCGTAAATCATGGCTGATTTTTCAACAGGAGTCGCTGGAAATAAAAGCGTTGGCTGCTTTTGTCCGTTTTGTTGAGGCTTACGACTTTTTAAATGCTGATAATACCCAGCAGCATCGCTGCGAACAAGGAAACAATGCTTAACAGCCACAACCAGGGAGTACAGAACCTCAGATGCTCTTTCAATTCTACACCGGCCAGGCCGATTGCCAAATAGGTCGTAGCCGCGTGCGGCGTGGTCAACACGCCGAAATTCTTGCCGATCAACATCCAGTTTGCCATATTCGAAGGCTCAATGCCATATTTAGCGCCGACTCCCATCGCCAGCGGCACCAGACCAAAGAAAAACGAGTCTGTTCCCAGCAACATGCCGACTGGCACCGCCAATGTCCCCATTACCAAATGAAGATAGGGTCCCATGAAATTGGGAATAATGGAAATCAGTGCATTGGCCATCGCACCAAGCATTTTTGAGCCGGACAAAACGCCGAGAAACACGCCGGACGCCAATAAAATCGCCGCCATCGACAACGCATTGGCTGCGTGCGCCTTGATTCGACCATTTTGATCTTCGACTTTCGGGTAGTTAACCATCAACGCCAATGACAAGCCGAGCATAAATGCCGCATAGAGCGGGATCTTGGTAAAACAAAGCAAACCAAGTACGCCAAGTGTCAACAGCGTATTAAACCACAACAGTTTAGGCCGTTTGAGCGCTTCCACTTTCGGATCGACCACAGCCTCGGCCACCGCCGCTTCTCCTTCCAGCAGTTGCAGGCCGGCGCCGCGTTTCTTTTCCAAAACGCCCATAAAAGCAGCAAAAGCGATTACGATGACCATGCCCAACACTTGCAAGGGAATCAGGCTGTGCCAAAGCAACGTGATATCAGTCTTGGTGATGGCCGCGGTCCGGGCGACCGGGCCGCCCCAGGGCAGCAGGTTCATGATACTCATCGCCGCGCCGATGATC
>JBGSKE010000355.1:0-6322 GCA_041741355.1 Negativicutes bacterium
CCCCCGCAGGCATTGATATAGGGGTCGCTGTGAATGACTGATTTTTTGTTGCCTTCCGTGTCGTACAGGTGGGTGGCGCAGGCGATGCAGGGATCGAAGGAATGGATGACCCGCAACACCTCGAGCGGTTTATCCGCAACCTTGATCTTTGTATCAATCATGCTGGACTCGTAGGCGCCATTGCCTGCTTTGGAATCGCGCGGACAGGCATTCCAGGTGCTCGGCACAACAGCCTGGTAATTGGCGGTCAGTCCGTTCTTGATCTGGATCCAGTGCCCGAGCGCGCCGCGCGGCGCTTCGTGCAGACCGACCCCTTTGGCTTCTTTTGGCCAACTGGCCGGCTCGAACTTGCTCATATTGGCAGTCGAGGTGTCGCCGTTGCGGATGTTTTTGATCATCTTGTCAAAGAAATATTTATTGATGTACGCCATTACCTGGGCTTCCAAGCCGCGGCAGGCTGTCCGGCCGACGGTGGAACACATCCAGATATGGGCCGGGGCACCGAGAACTTTGGAGACGCCGTCAATCTGATCGACGATCATTTTTTCAGCCCAGGTTGGTTGTGATAGCAGCCCTTGCTTAACTTTGACATAGGTCACGATATAGCGGGCCAGCGGGCCGACCTCGGCCATCTTGCCACGCCACATCGGCGTTTTGATCCAGGAATATTTGCCTTTTTCATCAAGGTATTTCCAGTTCGTTTTCGTTCCTTCCTTGGGACCGGTATAATTGGGCGCGGTCACGCCGGCAAGCGGATGGAGAGCTTTGCCGGGTTGCGGATAATTATACCAAGAGTGCTCGATGTTTTCGGTAATGATTTCCGGGTCGACAAAGTCCTTGCCTTCCAGATTGGTGAATTTGGCAGCCATGGCGCCGGCGGCGAAGTTTTCCACCACGCCCTGGCAGCGCAACAGGAGGCGTTTGTGGAAATCGCCGTTGGCAATGCCGGTATAGCTGTCTTCCGGGTAATCTCCGTAGCCGAGCACGCATTTTCCGGCCAGGCCGCCACCGTCCACCATTTTGTGTTTGGTGACGTAGATATCGCCAATTGCCAGCAGGTCCGGCAAATAGAAATAATTGACTGCGGAAATTCCCAGATTGACTGCGGCGTCTACGACTCCCAACCGGGCGGTGTTGATCGGGGCATTCATGTCGTTCATCGAAATGGCGCAGGGCATGCCGCCGACGATGTACTGAGGATGGGGATTTTTTCCGCCATAGACGACGTGTCCGGTCACCAGTTCGCGTTGACGGTCCAGCATCGTCAGGTAGTGGGTTACTGCCATCAGGTGCACTTCCGGCGGCAACAGAGCATAGTCGGGGTGATCCCACCAATGGGCGGCGAAGATGCCTAACTGACCACTTTCAACCAATGCCTTGACTTTGGCCTGGATCGCTTTGAAATAGGCAGGTGTCGCCCGGGGGAATTCCTTGGGATAGGCATCGGTATTGAAGTCGAACGGACCCGACAGGCCGAGGTCATATTTGGCCAAGATTGCGTTCTGCAGCGACGCGGTGGCTCCGGGATCGGCCTTGAGCGCCTCGACCGGGCTGACCCAGTCCAGAGCGTGCAGATGATAGAAGTGGATCAGGTGGTCCTGCACCGCCAGCGATGAAGCCATCTGATTGCGAATATAGTTAGCGTTTTTGGGAATTTCGACGCCCAGTGCATCTTCGACGGTGCGAACCGAGGCCAGGGCGTGGGTTGTTGTGCAAACGCCGCAGAACCGCTGGGTAAAGGCCCAGGCATCACGCGGGTCGCGATCTTTAAGGATGATTTCGATACCTCGCCAGGCGGTGCCGCTGGAGAGGGCGTCTTGAACCCTTCCACTGGCTTCATCCACAGTGACTTCCACCCGCAGATGCCCTTCGATCCGAGTTACAGGATCAACTACTACTCGTTTCATCAGTGCTGGTTCCTCCCTCTCCGTTATTTTTCGTTATGTTCATTTTCTTGCTTGGCGTGTCTGGATTTCTGAACTGACGAAACTACTGCGTGCACGGTGACACCGGCCATTGCAGCAACTGTTAGTCCGGCACCGATTTTATCGGCATTCGTCAACGTGTTTGGTAGAACGACATTTGGCAGTCGCTCGTGAAAGGGGCCATTATCCCAGAATCCGTCGCTGCCGCAAGCAAAACAGGGAGACCCTGACTGAATTGGGTAGGACAGGCCGTTCCACCAGCGCATATTACCACAGGAGTTGTAGGCGACAGGCCCGCGGCAGCCCATTTTATAGAGACACCAACCGGCTTTGGCGCCTGCATCGTCAAATCGCTCGACAAACATGCCTGCATCGAAGAAGGCGCGTCGATAACAAGTGTCGTGAATTCGATTGCCATAGAACTGTTTGGGCCGCCCCTGCGAATCAAGCGGCGGGATTTGTCCGAACAGGGCCAGATGCATGACCACCCCGGTCATTACTTCGGGAATTGGCGGGCAGCCAGGTACTTTAATGATTGGCTTGCCGCTGATTACTTTGCTGACGGAAACGGAGCCGGTCGGGTTAGGTTTGGCAGCCTGAATGCCGCCCCAGGCGGCGCAGGAACCATATTCGATAATTGCCGCCGCGTGTTTGGCGACCTCCTTAAGCACTTCGACAAATGGCTTGCCGCCGACCATGCAGGAAGTGCCCTGATCAGCCAGCGGAACGCCGCCTTCGACCGCCAGGATAAATTTGCCGTCATACTTTTTAATGACGCTCTCCAGATGTTTTTCAAACGGTTCACCGGCAGCCGCGGACAGCGTGTCCGAGTATTCGAGTGAAATCATGTTCAACAACAGATCGGACGCCAGGGGTGACTGGGAGCGAATGAATGCTTCGTCGCAGCCGGTGCATTCATGTCCATGCAGCCAGACAACTACAGGTAGCGGCTGTTTGGTCGCGGCCTCGACGACCTTTTTGTAGTCGGTGGTTGGCAGGCCCATCGCAGCGGTTAGCGCCGTACAGGTTTTGAGAAATGTGCGTCGACTGAGGCCGCGTTTGCTGAATGAATCCCATAATGTCATGCGCTTTTCCATCATACCCTCCCCTTAGTTTGTTTTTGCGTCTTCAAGTTCCGGAGGTCTATTCTTGGCAAATAAATAAACTGCTTAATTAATTTTCAATTCTCTGATAGTTATACACATTCCTGCTGCTGTTACCATAATATTTTCTGATTGTTCCGTTATAGATTTGCTAATGTGAGATAATGTCTATAGTGTCACGTTTAATTGTGTCAACGATAGAGGGGGAAGCGTTTTGAAAATCAATACATGGACTCGGCTGCTGCTGGCTTGTTTTGTGGCGGCTGGATTATATGTGTCGCCGCTGCAGTCGGCTAATGCCGCAGTTGCCAGCGAGCCAGCCAGTCTGACACTGCCTGGTATTGGCGAAATCGTGTTGCCGGAATGGTTGGCGGCGACTGCGGCAAAGGGACTGGAAAGCCAGCCCAATGCCGGACAACAATACGATTTAACCGGTCTGTCAGGCGATGCTTGGCGTTATGCCCGAATTGTGGTTTATCGCCTGGAACAAAATTTGGGCCCGGCGGCGCTGCTGTTTGGCATTGTCGAGTCCAACCCGGCGGCGCTCGGTGAACTGGCGCGCCCGTTGTTGGAAAAAAGTTTGGCCGAAAACGGCGGCAAAATTCTCGAATGGTCGCCGGCCCGCAAAACATCGCTCGGTGGTC
Source organism: Negativicutes bacterium (assembly GCA_041741355.1). Taxonomy (GTDB): domain Bacteria; phylum Bacillota; class Negativicutes; order UBA1444; family UBA1444; genus UBA1444. Next base: position 3,673 of record JBGSKE010000355.1, read on the forward strand.
GCGGTGTGCCGACAATTTCAGCCAGACTGACCATGACCGAAAAAGTGCCGTTGCCGATGGCAGCCACTGTATATGTGTTCATGCACAAAGAGCGGTTGTATGCGCTGGGTTATTTCGTGCCGGACAGCGACCGGCGGTTCTGGGAGAAGATTGCCAACCCGATGTTGGGGCAGCTGAAGTGGCAGTGACCTGTAGCAGGAACGCTGACACATAGTATATGGATATTTGATGCGGGAGGTGGTTGCTGTGAACCAGGAAAACTGGAAGTTGCATTTCGGGCAATGGCTGTTTCGGCGCCGCGGTGTCATGCCGGCCTTCTTTGCGGTTGCTTTTTTGCCGGCGCTGGATTCTTTTCAATTCATCCAGAATTCTCACGCCGGGCAAATATACTGGGAGTTGGGCTGTCTGGCGATTTCCCTGTTTGGCTTAGTCATTCGGGGTATGACTGTTGCCTTTATTCGTGAAGGATCTTCCGGTCGTGAACTTTCCGCGCCCCGGGCTGACCGCCTGAATACCAGCGGTCTTTATTCCGTGGTACGCAATCCGTTGTATTTGGGCAATATGATTATCTGGTTCGGCATTATTTCCATGTTGCACCAGTGGTGGCTTTCCGGTTCGATTCTGTTGATCTCCTATTTTTATCACCGGACGATCATCGTTGCCGAAGAAGCTTATCTGGCAAACCGGTTCGGCTCAGACTACCTGGCGTGGCGGCAACGGACGCCGGCTTTCATTCCGAATTTCAGAGGCTGGACTCCGCCGGAATTTTCATTTTCGGCAGTGATGGTCCTGCGTCGGGAGTATTCGGGGTTGTTCCAGATCGTTGCCGCTTTTGCCTTACTGAACCTAGTCTTGCATCACGCAGCCACGGGAGAATGGATTCTCGATTCAGTGTTTCAGAATATACTGATTGAAGCGTCAGTGCTTTGCGGCGTGATTTGGTTTGCTGTCCGTTGGACTTCCTGGTTGCCTTCGCCCCAAGTCGAAGTGGATACGACTTACAGAAACATGCAGATTGATTCCCAGCAGAAAAAACCATAAAGGCGAATGGCACATATAGATTGTGAGGGAGGCGCGTCATGAAAAAATTGACTGGGTTGATTGTCCTGGTACTTTGGCTAATTGTCTGGCAGGGAACGGCAGCAGCGGCAAACTGGCTGTTTGTTCAACGTCTGGAAGGAACAAGGATGGGGGTTTGCGACGAATATATTGATGAAACGTCGGTGGTCCGCGCTGGTGATAAAATGGTTTTTTGGACGCTCTGGCTATATGAAAAACCATTTGGCAAGCAACAGGCGCAGCGGGTGCTATATAAAAAAGAAGTGGTTTTGACCCCGCCCGGCCAGGTGCGGGCGCTGGAATATTATCATTATGACCAGGCGGGGGTCGAGGTGTTTCAGTATTTGAAACCGATGATGTTCTCGCCGCTCGAACATAGTTATGCCGGCCAACGCGCGTTGCAATATTCGCGCGCAGCGGGAGAGTTATTGTCGAAAAAACCGCTGGATATCGAGGTCGCTCCGCCGCGTTGGCAGGCGGTCGCGATGGATTCTAACGAGTTTTCGCTTTGGCTTGATACAAATTCAATCAGGATGTTATCCTTAGCTGGCGGTTCCCCAAGGTCAGAGCTGTTTGAGATCACAGTCAAGCGGGTCTGGAGTGAGCAGGCGGCGGCAGCGCGGCGAAACGAATTGTTGCAGCGCGACCCGGCCCGGCATGCTTATGAGGGATTGGCGTATCAGGTTGTAACCTATCGTTTTCACCGGGATGACGATAAAATGATCGTTTTGTTGATAACCGATCATAATCTGCATGGCGTAACGCTGGCGTTTGCGACGGAAACCGACTGGCAGCGGATTCTGCCGGACTCATTTGCAGCGAAGGTCAAACAACTCGGTAGTGATTGGCTTCAGCAGCAGCCGGCCGGGTCGCAATAAATAAAAAGAAGTCGTGCTGAGACGTTTGTTTCAACACGACTTCTTTGCTTGATTCGTTGGCGGAGTTGTAATTTAATATCGGTTGCTGGTCTGAGCTTCCTTTTTTTCTTTGTGTCTGATCCACAAGAAACGCCCGAGCATGAACAAAGCGATAAATGGGATGACTGAAATCAGGATGCCCAGAATATCGGCCAATATACCTGAGTTGCCGTGGCCAAACATGTTGCTCAGCATTCCGCCCAGCATCATGCCGCCGGCAATCATTCCTGCATTGCGTAGCCAGCTGCTGCCGCCCGATTGAGCTGCGGCCTGCGGCGGCGCCGGCGGTTTGACGGTCGGCGCTTTGTCGCTGTAGGTATTGGCAGGGGCGGAGGGCTTATAGTTGCTGGCAGGAGCAGTTTTAGCAGCCGGCGCGCTGGTTGACGGACGTGACGGACTTGATGGCCGGGAACTGCTCTTTGCCGCAAAAGCAAAGCTGTTTAGCGCGAACATCAGCAGGAACGAGAGTAATAGGATTCTTTTCATCGTAATCTGCTACTCCTCCCGGTGGGTTTTGATATCTTCGTCAAAGGCGTAGATTTCCGCTAGGTTCGGCAACTCGCCCGCCAGGTAGCGATCAATGTCATGAACGTCAATATAAAAGGTGCATTCGACTTCGAGATAACCTTGCTCTTTACCCTGACTGGCATTGCGGATGGCTAGCAGTTTTTCGC
>JBGSKE010000356.1:0-1669 GCA_041741355.1 Negativicutes bacterium
TACGCCAACTGCCATAACAAAAAATTGCTTATCCGCATATCGCCGCCCGGCCTAATCAGCAAATCAGGATCAGGCTGGCCACCGGTAAATAAACGCTTAGCCAACTGCGCTTCATCGATTTCATCGATTGAAATACGTGAGTCAACTACATCTTGCACCAGCATTTTTGCCGCATGGACGATTTCCGCCCGCCCGCCGTAATCAACCGCCAAATTCAGTTCAATTGCCGTCCCCTGCGCGGTTTTCTGTTCGGCCACTTCAATTCGTCGTTGCAATTCAGCGCCCAAGCGATCTTTGTTGCCGATAAAACGAAGTCGAACTTGTTTTTCGACTAGTTGATCCACTTCATTATCCAGATAAGTTGAAAATAGCTCCATCAGAAAACTGACTTCCTCGTTTGGCCTGCGCCAATTTTCTGTAGAAAACGCGTATGCCGTCAGTACTCGGACGCCAATGTCGGTTGCCTCCGTCAAGATATTTCGCAGCACCTCGGCGCCGGCTTTATGACCGAACGTTCGCGGCAAGCCGCGTTTTTGCGCCCAACGACCGTTACCATCCATAATAATCGCAACATGACGAGGAATTCGCGTGGAATCTAATGGAACCAATTCGCTAGATGCCACAGTTTTCTGGCGGCGCCAAAGTTTTGTGACCAAACGGCTCTCTCCTTCTTACTCTCGCTGTAAGGGGAAACCCCCTCGTGGGAGGGGGTTTCGATCATGGCGCTTCGATTGCCGATACCGGACAAACCGCCGCACATGCTCCACACTCTACACAGACGTCTTCTTCAATAACGTACGGAGTGCCTTCCTTGATCGCGCCAACCGGACAGGTTGATGCGCAAGTGCCACACGCGACACAGGAGTCATTAATTTTATAAGACAACTTTCACTGCACCTCCTTTCCCATTTTCGCTGCGACAACCAAATGACAAACGCCTTCCCGCATGGTCTGGCGCAAAACATATTGGCAATCGTCCAGCAATTGGAACTTATTAGAGCGGGGTACTGTCCGGGCGACAACGAAAGGAATCCCTGCTGCCGTCAAAACATTCTCCGCAGTAACGAGCGGTAGCATCAACACATCAGTCACAGGCTATACTTCCATGATTTCTTTTTCTTTGGCCAACATCACATGGTCAATTTCTTTGATATATTTATCAGTCAGTTTTTGCATCTCTTCCACGGCTTTTTTTACATCATCTTCCGATGCGGTCTTGTCTTTCTCGATTTTCTTCAAAGAATCATTGGCATCCCGTCGCAAATTGCGGATGGCGACTCTACTATCCTCGGCAAGTTTATGCACGCCCTTGGTTAACTCCTGCCGCCGCTGCTGAGTCAACTGCGGCAATATCAAACGGATAACCATGCCGTCATTATTCGGGGTAAGGCCAAGATCCGACTTAAGAATCGCTTTTTCAATCACAGGTAACGTCTTTTTATCCCATGGCTGAATGACAATCGTCCGTGGTTCCGGAATCGAAATGTTGGCCACCTGATTGATCGGCGAGGAGGCGCCATAGTAATCCACGGTAATTCTGTCCAGTAGTCCGGTCGTGGCCCGACCTGCCCGGAGCGATGAATATTCGCGCCGCAGTACTTCGATCGCTTTTTTCATGCGATCTTCATGGGATGCATAAATCTCTTTAATAGGCATACTCAATTCCCTC
>JBGSKE010000357.1:0-6165 GCA_041741355.1 Negativicutes bacterium
TGTGACACGGGGGAATCTCGTCCAACACCAAGATTTTCGTTCCGTCGACGGTCACTTCTTGCCCTTTGTGCAATCCGACCGGCGCCACCGCAACCGGGTCGCGTTCATTAATCCGAATCACATCCATTGTGGATTCCCTCCCCTGATTATCAGTGATGGGTTATTTTTCACAAGGAATTCCCGCAATGGCTTTGGCCAATTCCTTTTTCTTCTCGAAGTTACCTTGACGCGCAATCATGATGCGCTGGGCTTGTGGAGATCCAGCGCCATGCATCGACTCGGTCAGGTATCCGACCGCAGCCGTTCCGAGAGTCAGGTTCTCAATCAGACGAAGAATCCGCATCCGATGTTCGGTTGGAACCGAAGCGATGCCTTTGAAGTATTTTTCTACGACTTTGCCGATTTCCGGATTCCTCAGGTCTTTTTCCGACGGCATCGTCACCATCAGCCCACCGGCGATATCTTGCGCCAGGCGCGCGATTTCGTAAGGGAATCGGGTCACATTTTGTTTGCAAACATTTGCCAGCATCAAATCGATGATATAGTTGCCTGACGCAGTTTGCGATCCTTCTGCGGAACAGGCGATTCCACACGCGTATAGCGTTTCATTCAGGTGCACCATCTCAATCAGCTTATCTTTGAGATGAGAGGCTTTATGCGCGCCGTTATAGTCGGCCGCCAAGGCAGTAGCGCCAATCAACACATCGCCGACACCGACTTTGCAACCGCCATAGCTTTGCCGATGGTAACCGGCGAAGCGCTCCACCAATGCGCCGCTGAATTCGGTTTCGCCGCACATGAGCACATTCTCCCAGGGAATGAACAGGTTGTCGAAGACCATCAAGGCTTCGTGTCCGCCAAACTGTTTATTGCCAACGTCAATGGTTCCCTCTTCCAGTTTGCGAGTATCACAAGACTGGCGTCCATAAATGTAAATAATTCCTTTTGCATCCGCCGGCGCGACAAAGCTCACCGCATAGTCGGCATCATCCTTGGTCATGGCAATTGTCGGCATGACCAATATCCAATGGGAATTTAAGGCGCCCGTCTGGTGAGCTTTTGCGCCGCAGACAACGATTCCGTCTTCGCGCTTTTCCACGACATGAACATACAGGTCGGGATCAGCCTGTTTGCTGGGCGAAAGGCCGCGGTCCCCTTTGGGGTCTGTCATGGCGCCATCGACCGTCCAGTCCTCTTCCTGCATTTTTAACAAGAATTTTTCGAAACGTTCATGATACTTTGTTCCCAGCTGCTGATCCATTTCAAACGTCACGCTGTCCACTGCATTGATCGCATCCATACCGACGCAACGCTGGAAGCAGGCTGCTGTTTTTTGCCCCAGCAGTCGTTGCATTTTTACTTTTTTGACCAAGTCTTCTGTGCTGCGGTGCAAATGGCAAAAACGATTAATCTTTTTGCCGGTCAAATGCGATGTCGCCGTCATCAAATCTTCATGCTCAGGCTCTTGCGCCAAAGTGTACGTCATTGCAACCGAATTCATCGACGGACGAATAATCGGATGATCTACCGGTCTTTCCACCCGTTCGCCCATAAGATATGCTGTAAAGTTCATGTTCCGCAGGCTTGCTTCATATTCTTTCGGTGTTTTCAACGCCATTTCCGTTCTCCCCTTTCATCCTAATAGAATAACTTCACTAGCCACATGCTCGCCTGCGGGATATAGGTCACGATAAAAACAATCAGCACTGCCACGGCCAAAAAGGGATAAATTTCCCGGCACAACTCATCGAATTTTATCTTGGCGATTCCGCAAGACACGAATAGATTGACGCCTAACGGCGGAGTCAATAAGCCAAAGGTCATGTTCACCACAATGATAATCCCCAAATGAATCGGGTCGATGCCTAAGGTATTGGCGATTGGCAGTAAGATCGGCGCTAAAATAAGAATCGTCGCGTTCAGTTCCATAAAAGTGCCAATAACCAACATGGCAAGATTGATTATTAAGAGGAATACAATCGCACTCACGTTATTTTCTACGACAAAATTCACCAACGCCGCCGGCAACTCCAGTAAGGTTAACAGCCTGCCAAACGACGAAGCCGTGGCTATAATCAGCATGATCATGGCGGTTGTGACAGTCGAACTCGTCAAAATTCCCGGCAAATCTGCTATTTTTAGTTCGCGGGTAAAGAAAAAACCCACGATTAAAGCATAAACCACTGCCACTGCAGCCGCTTCCGTCGGAGTAAAGATACCACCATAGATGCCGCCAAGGATGATCACCGGCATCAACAAAGGGTACAGCGCATTTTTTCCTGTAGCCCTTACATTCTTCATCGCAAACGGCATTTTCCCCTTATAGCCGCGCTTCTTGGAAATTAAATAACTTACCAAGCATAGCCCAAATGCGGTAATCAGGCCGGGCCCAACGCCGCCGATAAACAGTGCGCCAATGGATTGTCCCGTAGTTACACCATAGGTAATCATGGCGATACTGGGAGGGATAAACAAGCCCAAACAACCAGCCGATGCCGCCACAGCAGAGGCAAAACCGGCGCTATAACCTTCCTTGACCATGTAGGGTATCATGATTCCGCCGATCGCTGCCACAGTAGCCGGAGCCGAGCCAGAAATGGCGCCAAAGAACGTACTGGCAACAACAGTGACGATCGCCAGTCCGCCATAAACGGAACCAACCATCGAGTCGGCAAAACTGACCAACCGTTGAGAAATTCCACCTTTGTCCATCAGGGTACCGGCAAGAATAAAAAATGGAATTGCCATAAACGGAAACGAATCTATTGCTTGAGTCATCGCCATCGTCACCGTGACCAGCGGAAATTCTTCCGTGATCAGCAGTGGAATAATGGTGGCAAATCCCAACGTGAAAGCGATGGGCACATTCAGGGCTGCTAAGAGACAAAAAATCGCAAACATCATGATGATGACTTCCACGGTCAGATAACCTCCTTGACTTCAATCCCGCTAGAGCCAATATTGATGAGATTGAGTTCCTGCAAAAGCAGCGCCACTAAGCTGATCAGCATCAACATCGCACCAGCAGGCAAGCAGGCATATACAATGCCCATATCTACTTCCATTCCGGGCGAGATCTGTCCCAACTGATTCATCATTTGATCCCAGCCGATAAAAAACAAGGCCACGCAAAAGCTCATGCTGAAAATCATGCCGATTACCGCAACCGCTTTTTTCAAGGATTGGGGTACTCTCTCGGTAACAACGTTAATCCCGATATGAGCCCCTGCTCTTAACGCGATACTCGACCCCACCATCGTTGTCCAGGCAAACAAGTAACGAACCAATTCTTCCGACCACGGCAACGCATAATGAAAACTAAACCGACTGACCACTGCGCCGAACGTCACGATGGACATGACACCCATTGCAGCCATGACAAACGCTATTTCCGCTTTCCAAAGCAACCTGACAATCCGCATCTCCCTGCCACCTTTCACAACAACTCACAGATGGAAAATCAAAGAACAAGAGGGGGAGGGGGGCATGCCCCCTCCCGTTTATTATCATTTAACGGCGTTCATAATTTTATTGTAGATCTCGGCCCCCATCTTGTCTTTGTACAAAGGATAAATGGGCAAGGATTTTTCCTTCCATTCTTTTATGTTTGCATCTGTCAACCGGTTCACTTTAATGCCTGCTTTCTCCATTTTGGCAACCGCTTTGGCATTGTCTTCACGCACTAATTTTTTCTCAAAGGCGCTAGCTTCCAGGCCGGCTTCACGAATGGCTTTTTGCAAATCAGCAGGCAATTTATCCATGGTCTTTTTGCTGCCATATAGAATATACGGTGAATAAAAGTGATTGGTGATCGAGAGGTATTTTTGAACTTCATAAAATCTTTGGGCTTCCATCAATGCGACTGGAGTTTCCTGGCCGTCCACAGTTTTTTGTTGCAGTGCAGTATAGACCTCTGGGAACGGAATCGGTGTCGGATCGCCGCCAAAGGCCCTTATGGTGTCGATCATGAGTCGATTCTCCATGACACGAATCTTCAGCCCCTTCATATCTTCCGGTGTATACAGGGGCCTTACATTGTTCGTAAAACTTCTGAATCCATTTTCACTCCAGCCCAAACCATACAGACCTTTGCCCGGCAGCAAATCCATCAAATATTTGCCCACATCGCCAGCAAGTATTTTATCCGCCTGCGCCTCACTTGTAAAAAGATAGGGCAAGTCTAACGACATGAATTGAGGCAGCCAGTTGGATAGCGGCGCCTGCGTTCCCATGAAGAAATCATGAGAGCCTGCCATCAATCCTTCGAGTTGAGCTTTCTCGCCGCCCAGCTGTCCACCGGGAAACACTTTGACTTCTACTCTACCGTTGGTTTTTTCTTTCACTTTATCGGCAAAAAACACAGCCGCTTTATGAATTGCGTAATCCGTCGCCGTGCAATGGCCAAACCGCATAGTAATTACCTTTTTATCATCGACTTTTGCCGCTTCTTTTTTCGCTCCGCCGCAGCCGGCAATAACCGCGCTGAGGACAAAGAGTACCAGAATAACCCACCCAATTGATCGTTTTTTCATTTTCATGCTTTATATCCCTCCTCATATTTTTTAACCACCGAGAGCATCTCTTATCCCGTTTGCGCGGTTATTGAACCGGAGTACCGTTGGGACGGCATAGAGGCTTCTCCCCCTTAATGCTTTTAGTGAATTTGTAAGCTTCAGCTACTTTGTCCGCCGGCCCTTCAAGAATGACAACCACCGAACCTTCGGCGCCATTAATACCGCCCCCGCCAGCGTGATACGCTTCAACGCCAAACAGTTGTTTATAAGCCTGTATCTCGGTAATAACAGTAGCGTTGGCAACCGGAACCATGCCGAATTTTTGTCCGTCACCATAGGCAATCCGCGAAATTCCGCTGTGTTTCGCAGCCTCAGGAACACTGGCAACCATTTTTTCCAGTCCGATCGGCATGATCAGCTGCGAACCACGGGCCTGAATGGTTCCCATCGACCAGCCCATTGTGCCGCCCTTATCATTGCCGGCAAATACCGCTGCCCGATACTCAGGGTCGACAGCGTTGCCGCCTTTGATAAAAACATCCTCTGCCGTAAACTCTGCCAGTGCTTCCTCCGGTATCATTTCCATCCGCTTTCCTTTACGCAGAACAATCGGGAAAATATAATCTGGATTCTTGGGAGCACCCCATGTTTCGCCTAACGTGATGTGTCCGGAAACGAAGTTTTCTTTGACCATCGGTTCGCCAAGAATCTCTTCGGCGACATACCCGGTACTGCTGCCAGTAGCAATAATAACCAATCCATTTTTCAGGGCATTTACGACTGCCGGTAATTTTGCCACCGCCTTTGCAATCAGCCGCCTTGACTCATATGGGGTTAGCACTACAAAAACTGTTTGCTTGTCCATTTTTTCACTCCTTATGTGTGCAATTGTATTATCGGGGCTGAACGCCCGGTAACCCGGTATTAATTACAGACATAATCAATGTTTGCTGCGGTTTATCTAAAACAAATACTGAAAGTCGTCCGATATCTTTTTCGCAGTCTCTTTTAACTGAACAACGACAGTCGCGAACTTTTCCGGTGTCATTCGCACCGTGGGAGTTGACATGCTGACGGCCGCCACGATCCGGTTGCCCACGCCACGAACCGGCGCGCCGACACACACCAGGCCCATCTGATATTCTTCATCATCTACCGTGTATTGTTCGTCCTTTGCCAAGCGGAACTTGTCAAGCATTGCTTGTCTGTTGGTTATCGTTTTCGGCGTATGCACCTCAAGCTTTTCAGGCCAAACCGAAAGCAGCGCCGATTCTGACATATCCAGCAGCAGACTCTGCCCCAGCGCCGAACAGTGCAAAGGATAGCGGATTCCTTTCACCAGGTTGGGACGCAGAACATGACTCGATTCCACCACCTCAACATAAACGGCCCCATCCCCGTCGCGGACTGCCAAATTCACCGTTTCGCCAAACACTTCATTCAGCAGCGTCATATGCTTGCGGGCCATCTCTTTCCAGCGCAAGAACGTGGCCGCCTTGTCACATTGGCTGATGATTTTGGGTGACAGGCGATATCTACGATTCTGGGGATTTTGATAAACATATCCTGTAAATTCAAGCGTGTTGAGAATCCTCTGCACGCCGCTTACCGGCAAATCTACCAGCTGCCCCAGCTCCGTCACGCCATGTTC
>JBGSKE010000358.1:0-7012 GCA_041741355.1 Negativicutes bacterium
GGCGCGTCAGGCACTGGACAATGCCGGTGTGACGCCGCAGGATATCGACCTAATCATTGTGGCGACAGCGACATCGGATATGCAGTTTCCGGCGACTGCCTGCGCGATTGCGGAAAAGTTGGGCTTAACCACTACGCCGGCTTTTGATGTGACGGCGGGTTGCACCGGGTTTATCTATGCATTGACGATTGGCAGTCAGTTCATCGTCAACGGATTTTACCGCACAGTGCTGGTGATCGGCGCTGAAGTGTTGTCGAAGGTGACCAACTGGACGGACCGGGAGACTTGTATTCTGTTGGCGGATGGCGCCGGCGCGGTGGTGCTCGGTCCGGTGGCGGCGGACCAGGGGATTTTGGCCATGAAGCTGGGGGCTGACGGCGAAGGCGGTAAAGAGCTTTTCCTGCCGGCGGGCGGCTCGCGACTGCCGCTGACGATGGAGGGATTGGCAGCAAACCTGAACAAGCTGCACATGAACGGCTCGACAGTGTTCAAATTTGCGATGAGAATGCTGCCGGAAGTGACAGGACAGGCGCTGGACCTAGCCGGTTTAACCCCGCAAGATATCGCGCTGATTATTCCGCATCAGGCCAATTTGCGGATTATCGAGGCGGCGGCCCGGCGGATGGATTTGCCGCTGGAAAAGTTCATGGTGAACATTGATCGCTATGGCAATACCTCGTCGGCCTCGATTCCGATCGCGTTGCATGAAGCGCTGACAACCGGACGGGTAAAGTCGGGCGACGTGCTGGTGCTGACAGGATTTGGCGCAGGACTGACCTGGGGCGCAGTAGTGCTGCGCTGGATCGGCCAGGATTCTCTAGAAAGCGGTGAGGCTTAGACAATGGATAAAATAGCGGTTGGCATCGTTGGCATTGGCGTGTGCGTGCCGGAAAAAATTCTCGCCAACGCCGAATTGGCCGAAATCCTAAATGTCAGTGAGGAATGGATCGAGTCGATGACGGGTATCCGGCAGCGGCATATTGCCGCACCGGGCCAGTCGGCTTCGGATCTGGGCCTGGTGGCTGCGCAGCGGGCGCTGGATCAGGCCGGTATCGCAGCGAATGAACTGGACCTGATTATTGTGGCGACGGTGACGCCGGATATGCAGTTTCCCTCGACTGCCTGCCTGATTGGGCAGCGGCTGGGACTAACCACTACGCCGGCGTTCGACTTGACGGCGGTCTGTTCGGGTTTTGTCTATGGATTGACGGTAGCCGAGCAGTTTATTCGTAGCGGATTATACCGGACGGTGCTGGTGGTCGGCAGTGAAGTAGTATCTTCGGTGACCAACTGGTCCGACCGCGACACCAGTCTGCTGATCGGCGACGGTGCGGGGGCGGTGGTGCTGCGGCAAGTACCGGTTGGTTATGGGATCTTGTCGGCAACGCTGGGAGCGGATGGTTCGGGCGGCAAATACATGATGGTGCCCGCCGGCGGTTCGCGTGAACCGGCCACGCCGGAGGTTCTGGCGCAAAAACGCAACAAGATGCAAATGAACGGTAGTGAAGTGTTCCGTTTTGCGATGAAGAAGCTGCCGGAAGCGACAGAACAGGCGCTGGAATTGGCGGGCCTGACCAAGCAAGATTTGAAGTTGATCATCCCGCATCAGGCCAACAGGCGAATTATTGAGTCGGCGGCCCGCTGGATGGATCTGCCGCTCGATAAATTTATGATTAATGTCGAGCGTTATGGCAACACTTCGTCGGCCACGATTCCGCTTGCACTGCATGAGGCGCTGGAGACCGACCGGATCGAATCCGGTGACCTGATTGCGCTGACCGGTTTTGGCGGCGGCCTGACTTGGGGATCGCTGATCATCCGCTGGCTATAGCGGCGGAAAATAGATTGGTTGCTTCAGCCGTTAAGGCGGTTGTGGGAATAAAAACAGAGAAGAAAGGAAGAATGCAAATGACTACACTGGAAAAAGTACGCGCCGTTATCCTGAAAATGAAAAAGAAAAACATCACCGAGGCTGACCTGAAACCGGAGGCACAGCTGGTGGCGGACCTCAAACTGGATTCGATCGATATGGCGGAAATGCTGGTATTGGCCGAAGAAGCATTTGGTCTGAAAATCTCCGACGATGACGTGAAAAACCTGACCACGATTGCTTCGGCTGTCGAATATCTGGACAAACGACTGGCAAAATAGTTTCATAGCGGAACATAGGAAGAAGGGGCTGACGGGTGATGGAAGAAACGGTTCAAATCGTGACGGTGGACGCCGGCAATGCCAATCAAGTGGCGACGATCTTTCGCGTCTTATACGGCGAGGATTTTCCGGTGCGCGATGTGTACCAACCGGAAGTGCTATGGCGGGAGATTCAAGCCGGCAGACTGGCGGCGGCGTTGGCGGTCGACGGTGAGGATCGGCCGGTAGGCTATATTTCTTTCTTCAAGTCCGCCCCTAATCCTCATTTGTGGGAAGCCGGCAATATGCTGGTAGTACCGCAATACGCCCATTCCGGGGTTGCCGGATTGTTGACGGCGTATTATTTTAACCCGGCTGTTTGTCGACTGGCCGGCAGTGACGGGATTTTCAGCGAAGCGGTCTGTTGCCATTACTATACTCAAGTCGGCGCGATCAAGGCCGGCCTGGTTGATTGTGCGTTAGCGCTTGATCAGCTGGATGGCGGGAGTTTTAAAGATGGTAAAAGCAACAAAGCGGGCATGACCCGTGTTTCTTGCGTGTTGAATTTTATGGAACTGTCCGATTTGGCGACACCTCAGTATTTGCCTGCCCGCTATGAAGAGAAACTTAGGCAATTAGCCTCGCAGTTGCGTCCCAGGACCTTTTTGCCGTCGTCGGCGGAGTTGTCGCAGATGGGAGCTGCGGTCCGTGAGGATAAGTATTATGAATTTGCTAAGACGTGGAAGGTGATGGTGCGTAGTATTGGCAGCGATTGGGCGGAAGTTGCGGCTGAGCTGGTGGCCGAAGCGAAACGGCGCGGCGTGATCAGCCTGCAGGTAGTGCTGAATACGGCCTGCCCGGCGATTGGCGCAGCGACTGAATTGCTAAGGCGGCAGGGATTTTTTTTCGGCGGTCTGGCGCCGCGTTGGTTTGGTACGGATGGCGTGATGCTGCAACAGCTGTTTGGCAGCGAGCCGGATTATGAGGAAACCAAGCTGTACTCATCGGCGGCCAAAGACCTGATGGCCTTCATCCGGGCGGATAAAGATGCAGTGGCAACGGAGCTTGGCGAGCGATAAGGAAGTTAACCCTCGTTGCGTGATTCTGAGAAAAATGCATTTGGAGGATATCTATATGGATGTGCTGCGGCGATTTCGCGTTGCCAGTGTTCATCTCGCTTTTGCTGTTCTGATGCTGGCTTGTCCGATAGTATCGGCGGAAACGCTGGCGAATATCGATGCGGAAATTCAGACAAACCAAACCATCCAGACGCATCGGGTCGGTCTGGATGCTTATAACATTTATGACGGCGTGACCAACGCACGGCTGGACCGGAAGATTACAATTTTGAAAACGACGAACATCAACAGCCGCTTTTACCAACGCTGGGACAATACGCTGGGCGCGTATGTCGCGGCATACGACAACTTTTATTCTTTTACCGGCACTGCCGGGGTGACCGATACCATACTGGATTTGGTGACTACCACGGCAGCAGCAATTACGGCGAGAGCGATAACAGCAGCGTCAACTCACAAACCGGCGGCATGAGCCTGGGCTGGCAGCGACTGACCAGCGGCGGCAGGCCGGCGGATAAATCGCGCGCATATTTTGGCCTGATGGCGGCGCAGGCCAGCAATCTGCAGAAGTACGCCAGCAATGTGGAAAACAGGACCCAGGCCACCGTGGGCGGCATCTATGGGCTGTATGTGAACCGGCCGGACAGCGCCCGGTCCTGGTACGGCCACTGGTCGCTACTGCACGGCGGACTGAGCTTTAACAATACGACGCCGGGCGAACTCGGCTATGGTCTGAAACAGGAATACAACGGCGCCATTACCGTACTGACGCTGGAAAACGGTGTTTCATTGCGGCAAAAATACGGCTGGATACTGGAACCGCAGCTGCAGCTGTCCTATATCAAAGTAGGCCAGAATGATTTTACTGATAAACTGGGCGCGCCGGTTTCGCTGAAACAGGGGGAGTCGTTCCGGGGCCGGTTGGGCCTGGCAGCGCGCCGGACCATCGAGCATGCGTCGCAGCGCCAGTCGAGCTACTGGGCGAAACTGAACTATATCCATCAATTTTCCGCCCGTAACGAAGTCGACATCGCCGGCGACCGGGCAGTCAGCGAGGCTAACCGCAGCAGTTGGCAACTGGGTCTGGGGGCGGACTTGCAGCTAAGCCGCCAGTGGAGTCTGCAGGGGGAAGTCGCGCAGCTGTTTGGCGGTGAGACTGGCTTTCAGGGCAATCTGGCGCTAAAACTGGTTTGGTAAATCGGGAAGCGGGATGGGTTGGCATGGCTGATAAAAAACCCGTATTAACGTTGCAAAACGTGATCATTTTATTGGTTTGCGGCATTGTTGCCATTGCCTTGCTGATTGCCAGCGTATTTGTCACCCGCAGCGTTGAACGTAACGCCAGAGAAAACCTGAGCAATAAAGCGATGGATATTTCGCGGATCGTGGCTTTGTCGCCAGTGGTGATTGAAGGGCTTGAACAGAACAGGCATAGCGGCCTGATGCAAGAGTACACCAATGCTATTCGCACTGCCGCCGATGTGGAGTTTGTCGTGGTTTTTGACATGTCGGGAATTCGCAAATCACATCCCAACGAGGCGCGCATTGGCAAGCATTTGGTCGGCGGGGATGAATTGCCGTCGCTACAGGGAAAAGAATACATTTCGATGGCTCAAGGGACGCTCGGATCTTCGCTGCGCGCATTTACGCCGGTGCGGACCAAGGACGGACGACAGGTTGGCGCCGTGGTCGTGGGTATTTTGTTGGATGACGTGGAACAAGTCGTTGGGCAAAATCGTTCCATTATCCACTGGGCAGCTGCGTTTGGCTTGGTCGGCGGTCTGCTCGGCGCGATTGCGCTGGCTCGCCGGATCAAGCGGACATTATTTGGCCTGGAACCCTTTGCGATCGCCAAACTACTGGAAGAACGAAATTCGATTTTACAGTCGACCAGGGAAGGAATTCTGGCCATCGACAGTGACGGGATGATCACGCTGATCAATAACGAAGCCGCGCGATTGTTTGGGATGGCGGGCGTCGTTACCAATGCGACGGGGCAGCCGGTGGAAGAGTGCATCCCGCAAACCCGCTTGCACGAAGTTTTGCGCACAAGGCAGGCGGAGTACGATCAGGAACAAGATATTAACGGGGTTGTGGTGTTGACCAACCGGGTGCCTCTGCTGGTTAAAGACGAAGTGGTCGGCGCTTTGGCGACGTTTCGCGACATGACGGAAATCCGTAAACTAGCGGAAGAACTGACTGGCGTGAATGGATTGCTGGAAGCGCTACGCGCCAGGGCGCATGAGTTTCTGAACACCTTGCACGTGATTCGGGGACTGACTCAACTGGGACAGTATTCGCGTCTCGACGCGTATATCGCTAGAGTTCTCAACGAAAGCCGGGAAGAAGTCGACTTTGTCAGTGAACGGATCAAAGAACCGATTTTGGCAGGAGTTATCCTGAGCAAACTCAGCCGAGCCCGCGAAAGCGGTGTTTCGCTTGCGGTTGATGAAAACAGCAATTTGCCTGAGCCGCTGGATTCGGAAGTGGCTCACGGACTGGTCACGGTCATCGGCAATTTGTTGGATAATGCATTTGAAGCAGTACAAGACTCGGCAGAGCGGCGAACGGAATTTGCCATCCATTGTTTTGCTGGTGGACTGCGTATTCGTGTTGCGGATAGCGGACCGGGAATTTTGCCGTCGATCAAAGATAGGATGTTCGAAAAATACTGCTCCACGAAAGGAGCTGGGCGCGGTTTTGGCTTGTTTTTGGTGGCCAGGGCGGTGGAGAATTTAGCCGGCGAAATTGAAGTGGTGTCGGCTAAACCGCAAGGGACCGTGTTTGTTGTTACCGTGCCTTATGTGACTGGAGGCGATCGCGTTGATTGACGTATTGATTGTGGAAGATGACCCGCTGGTCGCTGAATTGAATCGCTTGTACTTGCAACAGGTGACCGGTTTTCGCGTGGCCGGGCTTGTCGCCAATGGCGACGAGGCGCTGCGGTTTTTGCGGACGGGGCAGGCTCGGCTGATTCTGCTGGATTTGTTCATGCCGAAACTGGACGGCCTGGAGTTTTTGAAGCAGGTCCGCTCGATGGGACGTAATGTCGATGTCATTATGGTTACTGCCGCCAGAAGTAGCGTCAGTATTGAAAAAGCATTGCGCCATGGCATCGTCGATTATGTCGTGAAGCCGTTTTCCGCAGAACGCTTGCAAACGGCACTGATCACCTATCGGGAACGGATTCGTTTGCTGGAACAAAACGATTTGTTGAGCCAACAGGAAATTGACCAAGGGATACTGACCAAGTCTGTTGCTGAGCAGTCGGAGTTGCCGAAGGGGCTGGAACGGGAGACTTTGCAGTTGGTTGGCGAGCAGTTGCAGCAGGTGAATGAATTCGCCACCACGCAGCAATTAGCCAAAATGGTTGGGATTTCGCGGGTTTCACTCCGTAAATACTTGAAGTACCTGACCGAAATTGGTCGGGTTGAGACAAAATTGACGTATCGGGCGATTGGTCGCCCCGTGAATATGTATCGTTGCAAAGAATAATCTGCAAGTATGGAGCTGACCGGCGAGTCGGCTCTTTTTTTACCCCGCCGTTTACTTATGTTACAAAAACATTTTTTTAATTTTCTATCAATACTATACTTGACATGAGTGCTGAACAATAATTTGCATTGGAGGCGATTTGAAGTTGTTTCGGTGAGAGTGTGTCTAGCTATGAAAAGCAAAGGATCAATCCGGCGTATAACAAAATGAAGGAGCGTGCAAACGATGTCTGACAACAAAAAACCTTTTACAATGGCGGGGTTGTCGCTGCCGGTTTTTGCCGCAGTGGCCGTGGTGGTGCTGGGCGG
>JBGSKE010000359.1:0-9220 GCA_041741355.1 Negativicutes bacterium
CCTGTTCCAAGGCAAAAAAGTCGGCGCGTTTGGCCTGACTGAGCCTGGTGCAGGCAGTGACTCCGGTGCGCAATTGACAACAGCGGTCGAAGATGGCGACTTCTTTGTCTTGAATGGCGAAAAATGCTTCTGCACCAATGCTGGTTTGGCCGAAGTGTATGTTGTGTTTGCGATGACCGACAAGAGCAAAGGCGTCAAAGGCATCAGTGCGTTTATTGTTGAAAAAGATACGCCAGGTTTCACCTTTACCAAGCAAGAAGAAAAGATGGGTATCCGTGCCACCGTGCAACGCAACCTGTTCTTTGAAAACTGCCGTATTCCTAAAGAGAATCTGCTCGGTAAAATTGGCGAAGGATTCAAAATTGCCATGACCACTCTCGACGGCGGTCGGATCGGTATTGCGGCGCAAGGCGTCGGGATTGCCATGGGCGCTTACGAATACGCACTGAAATATTCCAAAGAGCGCGTTCAGTTTAACCAACCGATTTGTAATCAACAGGTCATCGCCTTCAAACTGGCGGAAATGGCGACAAAAATCGAAGCGGCCAAGTGGTTGACCCTGCATGCTGCTTATCTGAAAGATAATAAACTGCCCTATTCGAAAGAAGCCGCCATGGCCAAAATGTTTGCCACCGACACCGCGATGGAAGTCACGACGGAAGCCGTCCAGATTCTCGGCGGACATGGTTTCCTGCGCGATCATCCGGTAGAGCGGATGATGCGTGACGCCAAAATAACCCAGATTTACGAAGGCACCAATGAAGTCCAGAAACTTGTCATTTCCGGCTCCATCCTGCGGTAATAGGTGATCATATGAGTAAAATCGCGTTTGTATTTCCTGGACAGGGAACCCACTATGTCGGCATGGGGATGGAATTGGCCGATCGGTATCCCGAGGCTTCCGCGGTGTTCGACCGCGCCAATGAAGTTATGGGCATCGATATCCGCCGGCTATGTCGTGAAGGGCCGGAGTCTGAATTGGTCAAAACAGAAAACTCCCAACCGACCATCCATACCACCGCGCTTGCCATATTGAAAGTAGTTGAGAAGTATGGATTTTCCGCCAATGTGACGGCCGGGTTCAGTCTGGGTGAATACGCGGCGTTGGTCTATGCAGGCGTATTCCAGTTCGAAGATACCGTAAAACTGGTGAAACAACGCGGCATATTCATGCAAAACGCGGTTCCCCAGGGTGTGGGCAAGATGTGCTGGATTACTGGGCTGGATCGGCAAACGGTCCAACAGATCGTTGAAGATTCCAAAGATCAGGGGCTAATTGAGTGCTCCAACTTCAACTGTCCCCAGCAGATCATCGTTGCCGGCTATGCGGCCGCCGTAGAAAAAGCGGCCGCCCTGGCAGCGGCGCAAGGTGCGCAAACAACATTCCTCAAGGTCAGTGGACCTTTCCATACCAGCCTGCTCAAAGGAGCTGGCCAGCAATTGTTTGATTTGCTTGGTACGGTAAAGATGGGGAAGCTGAACAAAAAAGTGGTCAGTAATGTGACTTCGAAATATTTCACCGAGACCGACGACATTCGGCAATTGCTCAACGAGCATGTCTACAAGGCCGTGATGTGGGAAGATTCCGTCAATACCATGCTGGATGATGGTGTCGATACCTTCATCGAAATCGGGCCCAAGCATTTGCTGACGACATTCAATAAAACAACGGCGGAACACAGGGGAATCAATGTACGCTGCCTTAATGTCGAGAATGTCGAAACCTTGGAGACGTTCCTGCGCGAGATGGAAAGAAAAGCGTAGGCTTGCGACGAAGTGGCAGGAAAAAGCCGCATTGGCGCAAAATCTATTAGTAGAGACAAAAATCACATTAATGGAGGCGGTAAACAAATGGAGATCAAAAGAGTACTGGTAATCGGCGCAGGTCAGATGGGCAACGGCATTGCCCAGGTTATGCTGCAGGGCGGCTTGGAAGTCGTCATGCAGGACATCGACCAAAAGTTTGTCGACAAAGGGATGGCCAACATCGAGAAAAACCTGGGCAAAATGGTGGAGAAAGGCAAGTTGACAGCAGAAGCCAAAGCGGCCATGTACAAAAACCTCTGCGGCGTAGTCGAGCTGGATGCTGCATCTTGCAAGGTTGACTTGGTGGTAGAAGCAGTCGTCGAAAACATGAAGATCAAAAAAGACATCTTCTCCAAAATCGACGCCCTGTGCCCGGAGCACACGATTCTGGCTTCCAACACTTCTTCGCTGCCGGTTACGGCAATCGGCGCGATGACCAAACGACCGACCAAAGTCTGCGGCATGCACTTCTTCAACCCGGCCCCCCTGATGGCGCTTGTCGAAGTCGTCAGCAGCCTGGCGACTGCCCCGGAAACAGCCCAGGCCGTATATGACCTGGCCAAAAAACTGGGCAAGAGCCCGGTCATGGTCAAGGACTTCCCCGGCTTCGTCGGCAACCGGATCATGTGCCCGATGATGAACGAAGCGATGCAGACCCTGTTCGAAGGGATCGCCACCGCTGAAGAAATCGACGCCGTCGCCAAGAGCGGTTTCGGTCATCCTATGGGACCCCTCGCGCTGTCTGACATGATCGGCCTGGACACGATGCTGTATGTCATGGAAGTGCTCTATGAAGGCTTCGGTGATCCCAAATACCGTCCCTGCCCGCTGCTGCGGAAGTATGTGGAAGCCGGCTGGCTTGGTCGCAAGACGGGCCGCGGATTCTACGACTATTCGAAATAGAGGCGAAAGGACGGGAAGATACGATGAAAGAATTCAAAAATCTGCTGTTTGAAAACCAAGATGGCCTCGGCATCCTGACGATGAACCGACCGGCGGCGCTCAATGCATTGAACAAGGACACCATGGATGAACTGTGCGAACTGCTGACCGCGATCAAAAATGATCCGTCGATCAAGGTTGTCATTCTGACCGGCGCCGAGAAGTCGTTCGTGGCTGGCGCGGACATCAAAGAAATGCTGCCAATGTCGGCTGCCGAAGGACAGGCCTGGGGCCGTCTCGGCCAGACCGTATTCAACATGATCGAAAACCTGCCGCAACCCGTTATTGCCGCGATCAACGGCTTTGCGCTCGGTGGCGGCTGCGAACTGGCGATGTCCTGCGATATCCGTATCGCCTCGGAAAAAGCCAAGTTTGGCCAACCGGAAGTAACCCTGGGAATCATCCCCGGTTTCTGCGGTACCCAGCGTCTGCCCCGTTTGGTCGGCAAAGGCGTCGCCAAGGAGCTGACCTATACCGGTGACATGATCGACGCTCAGGAAGCCCTGCGCATCGGTTTGGTCAATAAAGTCACCACAGCGGAAGAACTGCTGCCGACCGCCAAGGCGATGGCCGGGCGGATCATGCAGCGCGGCCAGTTTGCGGTGCAAATGGCCAAAGTGTCCATCAACACAGGCATGAACACCGACATGGAAACCGGTTCGGTATTGGAAGCCTCACTCTTTGGGGTAACCTGTGCGACCGAAGACAAGAAGGAAGGCATGACCGCTTTCGTTGAAAAGCGCAAGCCGGTATTTTCCGGGAAATAATCGGTCGTGATAAAACGAGGACCCCTGTATGCCCAATCATACAGGGGTCGTTTTATAAAGGGGGAGTAAGGATTGCCGAACTATGCGCCATTGAAAAAAGAAGGCTGCGTGTTGGTGGTCGTAGATATTCAGGAAAAACTGCTGCCGGCGATTCATGACTTTATGTCGGTATTGGACCGTGCGGTGAAAATGGTGACGGCGGCGCAGGCGCTGGAAGTGCCGATGCTGTTCACCCAGCAGTACACCAAAGGGCTTGGCCCGACGCACATAGCATTGAGCGGCTTGTTGCCCGAGTTCTCGTATCTGGAAAAAACCACGTTCAACTGCTTTGGCGCGCCGGGATTTGAACAGGAACTGGAGAAACTGGAAGCCAAAACGTTGGTGCTGGTAGGGATAGAAACGCATATCTGTGTTTGCCAGACGGCGCTGGAGGGACTGCGCCGAGGCTATGACGTGCATGTGGTCGCCGATGCGATCGGCTCCAGAACTA
Source organism: Negativicutes bacterium (assembly GCA_041741355.1). Taxonomy (GTDB): domain Bacteria; phylum Bacillota; class Negativicutes; order UBA1444; family UBA1444; genus UBA1444. Next base: position 4,006 of record JBGSKE010000359.1, read on the forward strand.
CGGCCAACCGGGCAATCGGACTGGACCGGATCAGGCAGGCCGGCGGCGTGATCACTGCGACAGAACTGACGATCTACGAATGGGTGGAGCGTGCTGATTCCGCCGAATTCAAACTGATTTTGCCGCTATTGAAATAAAACAAAATCAAACGGAAAGTGGGGGGCGAGACATGGACTCGGCAGCAAACCGCAAAGAACTGCTCAAATTGTATACCCCGATGGAATTTGCCTGTACGGTTGCCTACAAGTACTGCAAAGACGGCGCCAACGTATTTTGCGGTGTCGGGCTGAGCCTGTTGCCCGCCCAGTTGGCGCAAAAAACTTTTGCACCGGATGTATCGATCATTTATGAAGGCGGTTCGATTGGTTCGGTGGCGGTTGGACGCATTCCCTGGGGGATTGACGACACCGTCATCCAGGTCAACGCTGAGTGTCAGACCGACGTGCTCAGCACGCTCGGTTGGCTGGTCCAGACCGGGCGCGTGCACCTGACCTACCTCGGCGCTGCCCAGTGCGATCGTTACGGCAATCTCAACACCACCCTGTACGGCGATGACTATACCCGTCCGGCGGCCCGCGTATCGGGCAGCGGCGGCGGTCACGACCTGGCGGTGGGCTCGCAAAACTTTGTTGTCATCATGAACCACCGGGAAGACCGGATCGTCGACAAACTCGATTATCAAACCAGCCCCGGCTTCTGCGACGGCGGGACTTCCCGCTGGGACAAATGGGGTCTGTCCGGCGGCGGACCACTGGCCATCTGCACCGACCTGGCCGTGCTGACGCCCAATCCTGTCAGCCGCGAGCTGGAAATTGCCGCGATTTATCCCTTCACCACGCTGGAAGAAGTCAAGGCCCGTACCGGTTTTCCGATCCGAATCGCCGCCGGCTTCAAGGTCGTGGAGCCGCCGACGGCGGAAGAAATCAAGATATTGCGCGAACAACTGGATGTCACCGGCGACTTTACCGGCTGGAAAAAGCTGTTTGCTTAAGCGGCGTGCAAGAAGGGAGGCGGTATAAATGAAAAACAAATTGATGCGACTGGACGTTGCTGTCCAAACTTTTGTCAAAGACCGGATGTCGATTGCGGCCGGCGGATTCCCGCTGGCGCGTCAGTCCAACATATTCATCAAGGAGATTCTGCGCCAAAACAAAAAGGGCGGCGTCAAAGTCCGCGACCTGTATTGGGTAGAACCGGGGATCGGTTTTGGCGGCAGCATGCTGGTAGCCGAAGGCATCATCGACTCGGTGATTTCGACCTTCTCCAGCCATGAACGGGCCGGCCTGAGCGTGATTACCCGCGATGCTCTGGAAAAGGGGATTCCCCGCAAGATCAAATGGGAAGACGAATCGAACCTGACGTTGAACTCGCGGCTGATGGCCGGTGCGCTCAACCTGCCGTTCATTCCCTGCGGCTCCGGCATCTGGGGCGATTTGAAGAAACCGGGGCTATGGGACGGCAAAATGGCCTATCCGAAAAATGTCGTGACGGAAGATCCGTTTGGCAGTGGCCGCAAAGTGGCTCTATTGCAGGCGATTTCGCCGGATCTTTCCATCGTGCATGTGCCGTTTGCCGATACGCATGGCAACGGGATCATCCTTGGCTCGATGTACTACGACTACTGGCTGGCCCGGGCCGGCAAGAAAATCGTGCTGATTGCCGACCAGATCATCGACACCGAGATGTGCCGCCGCTACCCCAACTTGGTGGCGATTCCCGGCGTCGGCGTCGACGCGGTAGTGCCCTGGTTCATGGGCGCCTGGCCGTGCAATTCGCCCGGCGTGTACGGGGAAGACCTCGAACACATCAGTATGTTCATCAAAAACTCGCGCGGCGAAGCCTTGAGAAGCTATCTGGACAAGTACGTCTATTCCTGGGAAAATCATCAGCAATACCTGGAACTGATCGGGGCGGAAAAAGTCGCCGCATTGCAGGACAATCCGGCCAAAGTTCTGGCGGAGCCGTTCGGACAGTGGATTTTGCCGCAGGATAAGGTCGCGGCGCTCTTGCCCTAGTTTGGAGAAGCAGGGTAAATGATAAAACAGGCAGGTGTATTTACGGTGGTACCCCAGAGTGAATTGGACGCCAGACTGGCCGCGTTCCAGCAGGCCATCGGCGACGCAGGGATTGATGCGGCGCTGGTCATGCAACATGCCGATCTGTTCTATTTTAGCGGCGCAGTGAATCGAGCAATTCTCTATATGCCGGCTGTGGGAACCCCGTTATTACTGGCTCTGCCTGGCACGGAACGGATCAGGGAGGAAACTCTGTTTCCCCGGATTGAGGACATCGACCGACAAGAGGTTCTGCCGACGCTCTTGCAAGAGCAGGGCTATGACCTACCGGCGGTGTTGGGGCTGGAATCGGACGTGTTGCCGGTTGCCGTGCACTCCCGGTTGGCTCGAGTATTCCCGCAGGCCCGAGTGGTTGATGTCTCCGGCATCATCCGCAGGCTACGGATGGTCAAGTCGGCCTGGGAGATTGAAAAGATCGGTCGGGCCTGTCAGATGGGCAAAGAGATTTTCGACTTTGTGCCGCAGGTGTTGTGTCAGCAAATGAGTGAACTGGAACTGACCGGTCAGATCGAACGATTGGCTCGGCAACTGGGGCACCCGGGCTATTTGCGGGCGCGCGGCTTTAATCAGGAATTGACCTATGCACTGGTTTTGTCTGGACCGGAAGCGGCGATTCCCAGCTACAGCAGCGGTCCCCTTGGCGGTCGTGGCCTGACTCCGGCATTTCCCCATGCATCAACCCAGCGGCTTATTGGCAAGAACGAGCCGGTTATCGTCGACTTTTCCGCTTGGGCGGACGGCTATCTGGCCGACATGACTCGAACCTATTGTATCGGTAGCCTGCCGAGCCACATGGAACATGCCTATGAGACAGCCTTGGCGATTCAGCAACTACTGAAACAAGAAGCCAAAGCCGGCGCGATTTGCAGTAAATTGTGGGCAGCGGCACGTCAGTTGGTCCGAACCAACGGGCTGTGTGAACATTTTATGGGCATGGCGCGGCGGGTTCCGTTTATCGGTCACGGTGTCGGTATCGAGATAGACGAACTGCCGGTGTTGGCGCCGAAGAACGAACAAGTATTGCAGGCAAACATGATTCTTGCCATCGAACCCAAATTTGTTTTTCCCGATGGCGCGGTTGGCCTGGAAAATACTTTTTTGGTGGGAGAAGATGGCTTGATTTCCCTCATGGAAGACAATGACTCCTTATACTATATTCATGAGCATTAAGGCCGCGGCAAGAGGAGGGAAAATAGTTGGAACTACTGCAGGCAATCAAAGAACGTCGAACCATCAGGCGATTTAAAAAGGACCCGGTACCCCAAGAGCTGCTCGAACAATTGATTCAGGGGGCTATGTGGGCGCCGTCGGCAATGAATGAGCAACCGTGGAAGTTTTATGTGCTCAGCGGCGCTGCCAAAGCCGATTTGGCGAACATTGCCGAGGGCTGTATCGAGAAACTGGATTTGCGGATGCAAAAGTTGTTCAATGAAAAAATGCGCACAATGGTACGGGGCTATTTTAAAGACTTTGGCGGGGCGCCGGCGGTCGTGGTCGTCGTTACCAAGATGCCGGAAGAACGAGTGTATCAACGGGGCAGCGAGTACGGCTCCAGCGCCGCGCTGCAAAATTTTTTGCTACTCGCGCATGAGGCGGGGTTGGGCGCCTGCTGGATGACGGGCCCGCTATGGGTGGAAGACGCCGTGCTTGAGTATTTGGGCTGTCCAGGCTGGGCGCTGATCGGCATGACGCCGGTGGGCTGGCCGGATCAAACGCCACCGACGCCGCCGCGCAAGCAGCGGGATATCGAATGGCGGGGGTGATGCAAATGAGCATCAAGATGTGCGTGGGTGCATCACAGTACACGACCCGTTGTTAAGGGCTAAGTAGCGCCTTGTTTGAGCGAAGTGAAAACAAGAACAATCTTACCAGACGGCGATGCAAAAAAGCATCGCCGCTTTTTTTGCCGGATGTTGATAATCGGCTTAAAGCCTGATAAAACAGGATTGGCACGGATATTGCAATGTAATAAAAGAGGGAAGTGAAATGGCCGAGTGCGTGATGATTTTCACAGAAACGGTGGAATCGGTTGCCGGGTTTGCCTAAAATAGCAGGAGGTGGAGCGCATTGAAAAACAAAATCATGACGGCGGAAGAAGCGGTAAAACTGATTAAACCGGGTGCGACGGTAGCGGTGAGCGGCTTCATTGGGATGGGCCATCCCGAAGAGATCTCCAAGGCAGTGGAAGAAAGCTTTTTGAAAACCGGAACTCCCAACAATCTGACGTTGACCTACGGTGCCTCCCAAAATGACGGAAAATCGAACTGGGGTCTCAACCGTTGGTGCAAGGAAGGTCTAATCAGCAAAATTATCGCCGGACATTTCAATCTACAACCGGACATGGTCAAGATGATCAATGCAGAACAGTGCGAAGCGTATGCAATTCCCCAAGGCGTCATGATGCATCTGTATCGGGCGATTGGTGGTAAGAAACCGGGCGTCATCACTCATGTCGGGTTGAAGACTTATGTTGACCCGCGCGAAACCGGCGGCCGCTTGAACAAGCGCTCGACCGGCGAAGTGGTAAAGTTGATCGAACTTGAAGGACAAGAATTCCTTTGGTACAAGGCTTTTCCTGTTGATGTGGCGATTATCCGCGGTACCACCGCCGACGAATTCGGCAATGTCAGCATTGAAAAAGAGCCGATTCGACTTGAATTCTATGTTCAGGCGCTGGCAGCCCACAACTCGGGTGGCAAGGTTATCGTGCAGGTGGAACGGATCACCCAGACCGGTACGATCGATCCGCGCAACGTCGTAGTCCCGGGTACACTAGTCGATGCAATCGTGGTTGCCAAGCCGGAAAATCACCCGCAGACAATGGGTGGCAAACCCGGAGAGTATGATGGGTCACTGACTGGTGATGTGCGGATGCCGCTGTCGGATATCAAACCGATTGCACTGGACGATCGCAAGATTATCTGCCGCCGGGCAGCGATGGAACTGATTCCCGAGGCTGTGATCAATCTGGGAATCGGTATGCCGGAAGGGGTATCGGCAGTGGCGGCGGAAGAAGGCATCATTGACCAATTGACCGCGACGGTCGAGCCCGGCCTGATTGGTGGCGTCCCCTGCGGCGGATTAAGATTTGGTTGTGCGATCAACCCAATGGCGATTATCGAGCACCCCAGCCAGTTCGA
>JBGSKE010000360.1:0-8749 GCA_041741355.1 Negativicutes bacterium
TGGCCGCCTGGTATGAAGGTACAATAACAAGTTTGGTTATGTTTATTAGGGAGGGTTGGTTTTGCAAACTAAGCAAAAATTTGTTTCGGTCGAAACTGGCACTGGCCGCACGATTGCCGCCAGAATCATGCCAGGAGCCGATCTCGTTAGCGGCATTGCAGAAATTTGTCAAGCCCATAATCTCAAATATGGTTATTTTGCCAGTGTTATGGGCAGCTTAAGTGAAGCCATCTATGTGATTCCTATTCCCTCTCCCGGCTCGCCGCTGGATTTCAAGTATTGCGAGCCGATTTTGGTCCAAGGGCCGATCGACCTGATTTGCGGGCAGGGCGTAATTTGCCAGTCTGAACAGGGCGAAACCTTGATTCATTTGCATGCCCAGGGCGTGACTCCGGATCGCGTAGTATTCGGTGGCCATTTTTCGGTCGGCGGCAATCCGGTACTAGCCACGATTGATCTGGTGATCGTGGAAGTGACCGGCGCAAAACTGATGCGCCGTCACGATCCGGTCGTGGGGCTGGTCATGTTCAGTCCAGAACCTTAATCAAAGCAATTTTCTTACTATCGAGATACCTACCTCTCCTCCTCACGACCTCCTCCAAGCAGAATACCCCGGTTGATCTTCGCAACTAGATCAACCGGGGTATTCTGCTTGGAGGAATCAGTGGGGGAGTCGTATCTTTCAGGGCCAAGTCCCTGCAAAGGTCTGCGGCGTCTCTATCGACCGGGCAAATCCCTGCACTACCGTCCGATAGCGGGAGCGGTCGGTGAAAATCGAGCTGACATGGTCAGCGCGGGGAAACAGTTGGATTTGGCGTTGTCCCTTGGTCGCGCTGAAAAGTTGCTGCGACATGCTGGCCGGTACCAGTTGGTCTGCTTCGCCGTGAATATACAGCACCGGCGTGGTCACCTGCTGCACAACCCCGAGCGGCGATGCATCGCCAAAAGTGAACCGGGAGCGCAAGTAGGCCACTGCGTTCGCATAGGGTAATAGGACCTGCGGCGGAATATTGCCGGGCAAATGCAGTCGCTGGTTCATCTGATCGGCCAGCAAAGACTCGAAGTCCGCATAAGAACTGTCGGCAATGTAGAAAGCAACCCGCTTGTTGGACTCATTCAATCCGGCGTGCAACAGAGCGGTCGCGGCACCCATCGAAATGCCGTGGACACCGATTGTTCCAGCGGGATAGCGATGGCGCAGCCAATCCACCCACTGGTCCACATCATATTTTTCATAAACGCCCCAGGTGACCGACTCGCCGCCGCTTTCCCCGTGCGCCCGCGAATCGACCAGCAGCAGGTTGTAGCCGGCGTTTAGATAGATATTTAAATAACTCAGCCCGGCCAAGCGACTTTCGCTGAATCCATGCAAGAAAATCAAGGTTTTGTCGGTGGCTTGCGGGTTGGGAATGAACGTGCCAATCAACGAATAGCCGAAGCGGGAGGGCATGCTGATGTCTTGCCAGTTTCTTTGATTTTTCCCCGTCTCCAGAATTTGCTGCCGGCGACCGGTATTGTTGGCATGCAACCGGGAGTGGCGGATGCACATTTCGTTATAAATAATGTTGCCCATGTACAAACCAGCCCCATTGACAGCAAGCAAAGCAACAAAAAGGCCGGCGAGCAACAGCCGCCGCCAGAATTTCTTCTCCGTTAACAGTTTTTTGATATCCATGAACTCCTCGCGCCAACAAATAATTCAGCGACAGTTGGTACTATTCATTTTATCAAAAAATCATTATTGGTGCGAGAACTTCTATTCTTTCTGCAGAGCCAATACCGTCTTGACGATCAGTTCCACACCGGTGGACAGAACCGATTCGTCAAAATCGAATTTGTCATTGTGATGACCGTCAGACAGATTGGCGCCCAGCATGAAATAGGTGCCGAGGCCGCCGTTTTCCTGTACCACTGTCATCAGGTGCGAGAAGTCTTCGGTGGCGCCAAAATTGATATAGTCGCGAATGTCGTTGAAGGCGCCCATTTCGCTGGCGACTTTTTTCAGTATATCGCGGGTGGCGGGGCTGCTTTCGCCGCTTTTGGTGCCGCCGACCATTTCAATCTGGTAATCCACGCCGTAGGTGAGGGCTGATCCTTCGATGATCCGGCGGGCTTCCCCAGCCATAAATTCATCGATCTCACTGGTTTCACCGCGGGTTTCCATTTTGAATATGGCATGGGCGGGAATCACGTTGCGGCCTTCGCCGGCCACCAACGTGCCGACGGTGATGCGGGTGGCGCCTTGCCCGTGGCGGGCGATGGCATGTAGATTGAGCGAGGCGGAAGCGGCCGCCAGCAAGGCGTTTTTTCCCTCCTGCGGCGCCGCGCCGGCGTGGGCCGGCTTGCCGGTGTAAGTGACATCGAGTTTGGTGGTGGCGAGGAATTTGCCGGTGCTGCAGATCAGTTGGCCGGTTTTGGTGGCTTGAAAACCGATATGCACGCCGAGGATATGGTCGACTCCATCCACCGCACCAGCGCCAACCATGGCCCGGGCACCGCGGCTGCCTTCTTCACCCGGCTCAAAAATCAGCCGGATCTTGCCTTTTAGTTCTGATTTCATGCCAGCCAGCAGGGCGGCGACGCCCAGTCCCATTGCCACATGACCATCGTGACCGCAGGCATGGGCAGCACCGGGATTGACCGAGGCGAAGCCTTCTTTACGGGGCAGGTGTTCCGCGGTGCTTGCTTCATTAATATCATTGGCGTCAATGTCAAACCGCAGGGCGATCAGCGGACCGGGTTTGCCACTGTCCAGTTCGGCGACCAGTCCGGTCAGGCCGCCTTCCATTGCTTTTACCAGCGCCGGATCAGCACCTTGTTTGATCGCCCGCTCCATATGAGCTGTCAATTCGGCAGGCGTTGGTACGCCGAGCATATCGGCTTTATTAACTGCCGCTTCGCCTATTTTTACCTGATAATCCAGCTCCTTCAGGCGGGCAGCAATCAGGGCTGCCGTACGAAATTCGGTCCAGCCGACTTCCGCATGCCGGTGGATGTCCCGGCGCAGTCGGACCAGTTCAGCTTGCATTGCCTGGGATTTTTGCCTGATCAGATCAGTCAATCGAAACAACTCCTTTGTCATCAACTTGCTTTTGAATTAACAACTACAGCAGAATGAACATCGCGGCGATAATCGCCAGAATCATGCCGGGAGCGTTCCGTTTGGCCAGCTCCATCGGATTCACCTGGGCGATGGTGGCGCAGATGATGCAAGCGCCGGTGATCGGTGACATGGTCCGGCCGAGTGCGCCGCCCAACGTGGCGATGCTGCCCATGCGGATCGGTTCGATGCCGAATTGCATGGCGTGGGGGGTAACGGCTTCGTTGAAGGCAAATGCCGCCGCATCGCCGGAACCGGCAATTATAGCCAGTGCGAAAGGCCCGAACGTTGCGGCGTACTTGGCGATGCCGGTCGAGGCGATCATCATGTCGATAAACGCCTTGACCAAGCCGATCGATTGCATGCCGCTGACAAAAACACCGGCGGCGATGATGATGCCCATGATCTGGCCGTAGGCCGTTCCCATGCCGTCAAAGAAGGCTTTTGTCACATCGGCCGGGTTCTTACGGGTCACGACGATCGCGATAATTGCACCGATGATCATCGCATGGGCAACTCCTAGTTTTTTCAACATTGGCACTAAACCAGTCGCGCCAAGCACCAGCAGAACGACCGGAATGACCGGCACGATCGCATATAAGAAATTCGCCTGGAGCTCCTGAGTCGCCGATTTGGCTGTCGTTTCCGGTGCGACATAGCCACGGTCTTCTTTGAGTATGTAAGCGACGATGGTGATCGAGATTGCGGCAATAACACCAGCAACGATATCGGCAGTCGAGTGGACGGCAATTACGTCCATGACACCAACTTTGGCAATTTTGGCTACGAACGGGTTGTGAGCCAGACCAGGATTCAGCATGCTGCCAAAGGTGCCGGCGAACACGGCTGCCGCTGCAGTGGCAGGATGGACGCCGGAGGCGATCAGAATCGGTATAAAGATCGCACCGACGGCCGCTGACACGCCGGCGGCACTCGGTAGGGCGATGTTGATTGCGAAGGTGCCGAGTGTGGCACCGGGAATCAGGATTGGCCGGACTTTTTTCAGGCCATTGGCGACCAGATTAATCAAATGTCTATCACATTCGGTTGCTTTCATGACCAGGGCAAAGCCCATGACCGAGCAAATTGCCTGGATCAGTCCGCCTGTAACCATTGTCTTGGCGAAAGCATCGAATGCAGCCAGAGGTTTCAGCGCCAACGAAGCCATTAACAGGCCGGAACCGAACAGTACCATCCGTGTTTCGTACTGTTTGACAAGTAGATAGATTGTGAGACAGACAATCAAAGCGCCTACATAGATCATGAGCAAATCCTCCTTCGATTTTTGATTGTGATTTAGAGGGGGTGATAAAAACCGCTACTGGCTAGATCTACGATGACGGGGGACAGTCCTTTCGATGTGACAAAGGCAGCTCCGGCGACGGTTGTGATCGCCTGAGCGCCGCTGCCGCAGACATAACCCTTGTGCATGATGACTTTGCCATTGACCAGACTCATCACCGGTTGCTGCGTCTCCAGGTTGAGCACTGTGATATCGGCATCGGCGCCCGGCTTGAAATGCCCCTTCTGGGTCAGGCCGAGAATTCGCGCCGGGTTATAGCTGGTTTTCTGGACAAATTCTTTCAGGGTCAGCGCCTGCAGTTTTACCAGGGCCAGGCCCATCGACACGATGACATTGCGGGGAATGCCGCCGCCATCGGTGCTGATGCAATCGACCACAAAGCTGCCGTCCGGGCGTTTGGCAACAGCTAGTCTCAGGCGCGGTTCCGGCGGATTGACCTTGAAGCTGACGGTTGCATCGGTGCCAAGATCCCGCCAGTAGGCTACGGCCCGCTCGCCGTTGGCCAGTACCATCCGACCTCCTTCTTCCATGTTGATGTTGGCCCAACCGGCCCGGATCGCTTCTTCAAACCCGGCTTCGGTTTTGGCAAATCCGCCCATCACCAGATTGGTCTGGGTCTGCAGACTTTCGGGAACGCCCTGGCTGCACTTGGCGCTGGTGCCATTCATCGGCGAGAGATAGGATTCGGAGCGGATGGCCGGATTGTTGATCAGCGCGGTGATCGCTTCTTCCGCTTCCGTCATATAGGGGCGCTTGAGCCCGCGGGTATAGCTGTTGATGTGGGCAATGTGCAGGGCGTGACCATTGGCCAGCTGTAACGCTTCCAGAAAGCCGTCGATGTTTGAGCCTTGGCTGGCGGTTCCGCAGTGGAAGGCGATGTAAGCCTTGTTTTGATTGACCAGTTCGATCGCCCGCGCCGTGGCTTCTGAGGTCAACGGATAATGCCCGCCCAACAATTTGAGCCCGATCGCGCCCTGGCTCAGGCAACGGTCAAGCAGGGACAGCAGTTCGGCGTTGCCAGGATTTGTATCCATTACGGTGTGCTCCGGCCGCACATATTCAATGCTGGCGATGTTCAATCCGGCACCGTAGTCGCGAGCCAGATCCCAGACGCCCTCAACTGGACCGGCCATGTCGAGTGCTGTGGTTACCCCGGCCAACGCCAGCATCTTGTGCCCATAACGTCCGCCGATCCAGTTGGAAAAATGGGTGTGGATGTCAATGATGCCAGGCACGACATGCTGGTCGGTCAAGTCGAACACCTCGCGGGAAAGGCTTGGGTTCAGACCAGCGGCGATATCGACAATTTGTCCGTCCGCAATTCCCACATCCAGCAGTTCTTCGCGATCGGTGGCGTAGTCAGCGACCGTGCCGTTTTTGAGCAGGATATCATACTTGTAGGCCATGTCGAATTCCTCCCTTCAAAGTTTGGTGAAATATTTATTGTGGATGTTTTGTTGCAATCAGTCGGTCAGCGTGTTTTGCCGCGTCCCAGGATCGCGATTTCGCTCAGCACATTCCCCTGGGAAACGGCATAAGCGTTGTCGTATAAATTACAGACCGGGCAAATATGATTCGGGATGATTTCCAGCTTGTCCCCTAGTTTCAGTTCGGCTCGCAAGGCCGCGTCATAAATCAGGCCGTGTTCGTCAAACATGCCGCGCAGCCGGACGTTGGCCGAATCCTTGATCAGGCCGTAGCCGCTGGTGGCGCAGATTCCTTCGCTGCGGGTCTGTAGAGTCAATGCTTTGGCACCGGTGTCCAGCACGATCCGCTCGTCGGTCGGCAGACTGATGACGCTGGCCAATACGGTTGCGGCGCAGCGGCTGTAATCATTGATTGCGGTACCTTGACCGACATCCATGAATATGTATGTGCCGGGGCGAATTTCACTGATGCCGGGCAGCACTTCCGAGTGCATCAGGGAAGGCGTGGCGCCGATGCTGACTGTATCAATGACGACTCCCAGTTCTCTGACCCGGCTGGCGGCCCACAGCGTCCGGTTTTGGCTTTCCAGGCAAAGCCGGCGACAATCGTTACTGCTTTTGGCTTTGTAGGTATGACCTTCATGCGAGAAAACTCCTTTGAGCACAACCTTGGTTTGCGACTGGATGTGTTTGACCAGTTGCACCAGTTGTTCTTCGTCGATGATGCCGGAACGGTTTTCACCGGTTTCGATTTCTATCAGCACTTCAACCGGTTGCGGCTCAGCGCGGAATACAGTTTCCAGTTGGTCAATCTGGACCGGATTGTCGACGCCCAGGCGGATTTTGATCTGGCGGGCGAGCTGACGGATTCGTTCCAGTTTGCTAATGCCGACAATCTGGTTGGCGATGAAGATGTCCGTTAGTCCCGCTGCCGCCATGACTTCGGCTTCGCCGACCTTGGCCACCGTGATGCCGGTAGCGCCCGCTGCAAGCTGCAGTTTGGCCAGTTCCGGCATTTTGTGTGTTTTAGTGTGGGGCCGCAGGGCAACGCCATATTTGTCGGCTTTGGCCTGCATGGCGGCGATATTGGCGTGGACCAGATCCATGTCGATGAGCAGGGCAGGGGTATCGAGCTGACTATACTTTGACAAAACCATTGTTGAAGCACCTCCAGGGTTTTCGCTGTTTTCGTTTTTTACCTTTTATATTTATAGTATGGCAAAAGAGGCTCAAATTCGTTGTAAACAAATTTGAGCCTCAGCAGAGTTTAGTATGGGATGCGTTTTCGAGTGGACAGATAACTCATTTCGCGCATGTTTTTATCCAGTTCGGCAACCTGTTTTTTCAGGCCTGCCCGGCAAAATAATCTTTGTAATGGTAAAGCGCAGGAGCGCCGCCGGTGTGAACGAAGACGATGTTTTCGCCTTTTTTGAACCGGCCTTGGCGGATTAGCCCGATTAGTCCAGCAAATGACTTGCCGGTATAGACCGGGTCGAGCAGAATGGCTTCGGTTCTGGCCATCAGTTTTACCGCTTCCACCATTTCCGGCGTTGGCAGCGAGTAGCCTGGCCCGACGTAGCCTTCCACACAATCGACTTTCGCTTCCGGGAAATCCAGGCCAAACCGTTTGGCGGTAGCGACGGCATCTTTGATGATGACCGGGCGCTGCGTTTCATTCGGTCGGCTGATATTGATGCCTAGTACCGGGATGTTGGTGTTGTTGCCCCAGAAGCCGACAGCCAGACCGGCATGGGTGCCGCCACTGCCGCTGGTGCAGACGACGCAGTCGATATTCAGACCTTTGTCAAAGGCTTGGGCGATGATTTCTTCGGCACAGGCGACGTAGCCCAGCGTGCCGACTGCATTGGAACCGCCGCCGGGGATGATATAAGGCTTGCCGCCCTGCTGACGGATCGAATCGGCAAGTTTTTCCATCGCTTCCATCATATTGGAGCCGCCGGGAACTACCGTGACGCTGGCGATTCCCATCAGATGAAACAGAAAATTGTTGCCTGAGGCTTGTTCGCTATAACTGCCAGGAACGCGTTCTTCGATGATGAAGTGGCAGGGCAGGCCTTCTTTGCATGCGGCCGCCAACGTCAATCGGCAGTGGTTCGACTGAACCGCGCCGCAGGTAATTAGGGTATCGGCGCCCTGCGCAAAGGCATCGGCGACCAGGAATTCAAGTTTGCGGGTCTTGTTGCCGCCGCCGGCCAGACCGAGCATATCATCGCGTTTGATCCAGATGTTCGGACCGCCCAGTTCTTTGGTCAGACGCGGCAGGAATTCCAGGGGGGTCTGTCCTTCTGTATAACGTCGACGTGGAAATTGCGCCAGATTCATTATTGCACGCCACCTTTCAAAAAGTTCTTCAATTAACTTCAAGTATAGATTATAATTGAAAATAAATAAAATAAATTATTCTGATATTTACAATAACGTATTGCTTATCATCAATCAAGGAATTTGGAAAAAGGAACGGGGAGGAGCGAATCATGATAGACCAGTCGCTGCTCGTATTTGTCACAGTCGCCGAAAAGCAGAGTTTTACGCGCGCCGCCGATGCGCTGCACATGACACAACCGGCCGTAAGCCAATACATTCAGACGCTGGAGAAAAACATCGGCGTCAAACTGCTTGACCGCACTAATAAATATGTGCAGCTGAATAAAGCCGGCGAGATTGTTTATCATCATGCCAATGAGATCATTGGCTTGTATACTCAGATGCAGACGTTGCTTGATGATACGATAAACAAAGCCAGCGGCAATCTGGCGATCGGCGCTAGTTACACTTTCGGTGAATATGTGCTGCCGCATATTGTTGCCTATCTGCAGGCCTGCTATCCGTTGATCAAACCCAAGATTACCATTGCCAACACCAAGCGGATTTCGGAGTGGGTGGCGAACCGGCAACTTG
>JBGSKE010000361.1:0-6031 GCA_041741355.1 Negativicutes bacterium
GGGCCATTGGCATCGTGCTCTCCGGCAATGGCAGCGATGGCACAATGGGGGTGCGGGACATCAAGGGAGAGGGTGGCATGGTGATAGTCCAGCAGCCTGAATCAGCGCGAAACGATAGCATGCCGCTCAGCGCCATCGCCACCGGTCTGGTGGATTATGTCATGCTTCCGGCCGATATGCCTGCAACTCTTATCAATTACGTTAAATACGCCTACGTTACCCACGCGTATACTACTCATGCTTTTAATAGCGAGGATCGTCCGAAATATTCTTACCCTCCCAATACTGATGATTCATTGAAAAAAATCTTCATCCTGCTGCGGGCACAGACAGGCCATGACTTTTCCCAGTATAAATTCAGCACAATCAACCGGCGAATTTCACGACGCATGGCTTTGCAAAAGATTAAGGTAATGGAAGAATATGTGCGTTATCTGCAACAAACTCCGGCCGAAGTTGAGGTGCTGTTTCAAGATTTTTTGATCGGTGATACCAGCTTTTTTCGCGATCCGGAGGCTTTTGCGGTGTTGCAGGACATTGGTATTCCACAACTTTTTGCAGACAGGAGCGATGGCGATCGGATTCGCGTTTGGGCGCCCGGTTGCTCAACTGGTGAAGAGGCCTACTCCATCGCGATTTTAATCCAGGAGTATCTAATGACTCATGAAAATAAATGTGAAATACAGATGTTCGCTACCGATATCGACGTAAAGGCTATCGAAGTTGCCCGCGCAGGAAGCTATCCTTTAACCGCCGTTGCCGGCATTTCCCCGGAAAGATTGTTGCGCTATTTCACGCCGGACAATGACAGCGGGGGCTATCGCATTTGCAAAGAGATCCGTGATATGTTGCTTTTTTCCGAACAAGATGTAATCAAGGACCCTTCATTTTCAAAAATTGATTTGATCAGCTGCCGCAATTTGCTGATTTACATGAACAGCGATCTGCATAAAAAAATACTCAACGTATTCCATTACTCCTTGAACCCCGGAGGTCTGCTTTTCCTCGGGAAGGCCGAGACAGCGGGCGGGCAGCGGGGATTGTTTTCCCCGTTGGATCGACGGATGCGACTATATCAAAGAAAAGAGCCGAGTTTCAAGGCGGGGAGCCCCGAAGCATTGAGGCATATTCCAACCTTGACGGAAAATTTTTCTTCGCATCGAGCTGCCGAGCCTCAGAGGGACAGCGAGGAACCAAACTCTGGTGAGAAAAGCAAAATCGTCAACGCAGAACTGCAGTTGACCAAAGAGGACCTGCAGGCTTGCAGGGAAGAGTTGCAATCCGTGAATGAGGAACTGGCGGCAGTCAGCGGAGAACTGCAGGTGAATTTGAATGGATTGTCCCGGACCAACAACGATATTGATAACCTTCTGTCAAGCAGCCAAAGGAAGCGGGTGGGGGTAGAGCTTCAGCAGAACGCAAAAAAACGACTATAAAACATACAAGGGGGGGGTTAGAAATGGATGTCGAGACAGCGCATGATTCGGAGACACTGTTTTTCGAAAGCATCAAAGAAGCCAGTGAGCTGGCCTTAACGTTTCATGAAGTTGATTTGGTCATCGGCATTCCCTTTAATAATGAAATGGATAACCTGATGGAGTTGCTAAAGGGGGTGGAAGAGGGGTTGGCCAACCTTCAGAGTCTTCAGAAGTCTTTAATCCTCTGCGTGGGCGATTCTAGCTGTGCGGGGATGCTGGAATCCATCAGACGGCAGGAGCTGAAATCTCCCCACCTCGAATTTTTGATGAAGTCGGAGAGTAACGGCAGGGAGTCCGGCATCAGAGCGATCATGGAGATAGCGAATATGATCGAGGCGGATGTAGTGATCTTTGGCGCTGATCTGGTGCATGAAGAAGGAGAATGGCTTCAGCCCGACTGGATCAGTCGGCTGGTCGAACCAATCCGTGGCGAATACGATTTTGTGCTGACCTCTTTTCAGAGAAACCATTTTGGAGATCTTATGGGTCGCTTGTTTAAGACGCCACTGGTGGAGGCGTTTTACGGGTACAATATTAAAAACTCTTTCAGCGGGGTTTACGCCATCTCCCATGACACGGTGGAGGACTATTGTACTGATATTAAATTCTGGACTGACGTTACGCGGAAATTTGGAATTGACATCTGGTTGGTAAGTCGGGCCATGCTCTGGAAAAGAAAGATTTGCGAAGTGCAGTTCGCTGTACATTTAAAAGAAACCAGCGTCGAAAAACTCGATTACATTTTTAAAGAAATTGCTAAGTCGATGTTTGAATGTATCAAGCGGGATGCTGACTTTTGGGCCGGCAACAGGTTCATCATCAAGACGCTCGATATCTATGGAAGCAGAGCCCTAGACAGAATGGTCAAACCAGGTGTCGCGAGCCAGGACATGACATTGATCAGGGACAGCAACATCCAGGACATGAAATTGCATGATCCTTCCTTCTATGACTCCCTTTATGAAGGTGTCGATGGCCTTAAATCGGTGGCGGATAAAGATTTTAGAATAGATTCCAATAGATGGGCAAAGATCGTTTTTCACTTGCTTGGGAAGTACTGTTTTGCTACTACCGTAGATAGAGACACTATATTGACTGCCCTCACTTTTGCTTTTAACGCGAGGATATGTACATTCATGGAGTCGGTTCGGTCTGCCGAAGAAAAACTGGAAAGGGTTAAAACCGTTGAAAGTTGCTTTATTGTTCCAAGTGATGCGGCCTTGGCGAATGAACAAAGGAAAGATTTTATTGATTTGAGGGAACAGTTTATTCAGAAGTGGTTGAAACAGGACCAGATAATGAAACCGCCTCTCGTTCCTACTCACTACCTGGAATTTATACCTGGCGTACCTACTGTCCTTCCCAAAAAAATTGCGGGACGGGGTGGCAAGATTCTGTTATCGGAAGATTTATTCAACGGAATTACCTCTCGCTACCAGGAAAATTTCCGACGTCTTATCTACGACGACATTGAGAATTTTTGCCCCAAGTGCAGTACTCTCCGCCATGAAGATTTCAGTTGTTTTATAAGAGATGGCCTGGAGACGTTGGAAAACGCCAAGTCCGGAGCAATAATCGAGTGTATGGTTGAATTCATGAGG
Organism: Negativicutes bacterium; assembly: GCA_041741355.1. Taxonomy (GTDB): domain Bacteria; phylum Bacillota; class Negativicutes; order UBA1444; family UBA1444; genus UBA1444. Next base: position 3,080 of record JBGSKE010000361.1, read on the forward strand.
AAACTGGAAAATACGATGGAGTGGCTGTTGCCGGGTGACTTGTATACAGAGGAAGGAATTCGCCATATCATCGACGGGCTATTGCGGATTTTTCCTTCCCCTAGTGCGTTTTCCGTAAAAGACGAAATATTTCAGGAGGCGCTGCTCCGATTTCCACCGCTGAATTTCATGATTTCGGCGGGCTACCGGACACCGAGGGAACTTGTCAGAAAGATGAATGTCAGGGATGCCGCAAGTTTGGCCAATCTGATTGAATCTCGACAGTACTCGGACGGATCGCTATTGTGGATTTTGGAGAATTTGAGGCCGGATGGAATGGATACTGTTGAAATCAAGCCGATTGTATTGAGCGAGAAAGTTCCAGGAAGAAGCCGGGTGAAGCTGGAAAACATCTCGGACTTCAACAAGTTCACTTCCCGGATTGTGGTAAGGCCACTGATCCAAGGAATGGGCGGTGAATACCCAAGGCTGAGATTCTGTCTTTTCGTCGCCAGACACCTCATGATGGCTGAAAACTATGGGAATCTTTGGCGTAAGTACGCCAGAGAACGGAAAAACTTGGGCAATAAGATCAGAAACTCCCTGATAGGGCGTACACAAAACATACCCTTCACGGCGCAAGATATGTTTGAAAACTCACACCACCGGGCAGTGGTCGGACAATTCCGGGCACTGTCCCTGAAACTGGCGGAGGATGGCTACGAGGATCAGTCGCGGATGATAAAATACATGTGTGACGGCTACGGCTTGAGTCAGGTTCTTGCCGATGGCACGTTTCTGCCGTGCTCGGCCTGGAGTTGGGCCAGCTACAGCAGCAAAGGCGGAAAAGGCGTTCCCACTCCGCTTTATTGCTCCGTAGAGGAGAACTGGTTTGACCGCGACTTTCTGGAGGAAATTTACAATCAATTAGGGTATGATCCCAACACGATCATGAATACGGTGTTTCAGCTTATCGGTGACAACAGGGCCAGCGAAAACCTCCTCGACGTTCTGCTGGAGATAAAGCCCAAGGACGTTACATTAGTGGTGCAAGAGTCGCAGGATTATCCCAAGGCCCAGACCATGGTCCGGCATCCGGGTAATCCTTTATTGAGTCCCCTCAAAGAGCATCCGTGGGAAAGCCGGTATGTCTTAAATACAGCGGCTTTCCGCGTAAAAGGCAAAGTTTATCTGCTTTATAGGGCGTATGGGGATGATGCGGTATCCCGAATCGGCATGGCTGTAACGGATGGTTACAACGTGCTGGAACGACTACCGGAGCCTGTTTTCATTCCACAGAACAAAACGGAGGCAAAAGGGGTCGAAGATCCGCGGATAACCCTCATCGGCGGCAAAATCTATATGATGTACACCGCCTACGACGGGATCATCGCCCAAGTTGCAGCAGCCACCATCGATATTGAGGACTTGATCGACCGAAAGTTTGATAAATGGGAACGAAAAGGACTTGTCTTTCAGGACATCTGGGACAAGGATGCTATCTTGTTTCCAGCTAAAATAAACGGAAAATATATTATTTACCACCGGATCGAGCCGAGCATCTGGATGGTTCCTATGGATAAACTTGAATTTCCGGCCCCGAAAGAAAACCACTCCATCATTGTGGGGCCGCGCCTGGGATGGATGTGGGATTCCCTGAAGCTCGGAGCAGGATCGCAGCCAATCAAGACTCAATTCGGCTGGTTGCTGATTATCCACGGCGTAGACCGGAACAAGGTATACCGTCTTGGTGTTATTTTGACCGACCTCGTCAAACCGGAACGGCTGCTCTACCGTTCACCCAATCCGGTTCTTTCTCCGGAAACCGAGTATGAGATCGGCAAGAGTGGAGAGAGTTGGGTGCCCAATGTTGTTTTCACTTGCGGCGCCGTGCCGTCTGAGGACAAGGAAGTGCTGGATGCCGAGGATGAAATCCTGGTTTACTACGGCGCTGCCGATACGCATATCTGCCTCGCTACTGCACGTGTCGGTGATTTGATCCCGGAATCTGTTCGTCGGGAAATAGAAAGGGCAAGATCAAATTTGCAGTAGGCGCCAAAGAACACGCGGTCGGGCTGATCGACTATCTGACTGCGAAGTATCCGCGTCGTCCGGCAATGCTGGAAGAGTTGGCGGCGGTAAAAAAAACTGGCAAAAATTAAATATTGAACAGGGGATATAGTGGCAGTTTGCCATGCACGAAGTAAGCGGATCCATCGACGGATCCATCAACGGATCGGTCTGTGGACCCATCAAGCCTGCGCAAACGCCGTTAAATCAGGACGGAACGGATTGCTAAAACCTTAAAACAATAAACATTAAACTAGAGTGGTGGATAAATGACAAAGAGTTTTTGGCAGGGTTCACCGAAGGCGGTTCTGCTATAATGCGTTTACTTTTGCACAATTTGATGCTAAATTTATGCAGACCGATAAACGTTTAGGCAGAAAGGAGGCCCCCATGCGAATCTTTGACCTGACCTTGACGGCGCTTGTGAAAGAGGGTTGCATCATCAAAACTGGCGCTGGCAAAAACACAACATACATTCGCAATACGGACGACGTAAAATAGATTTGATCCGTTGCGAAGAGTGCGGCCAGACATGCTGAATCGTAACCGAAAGACACGGTCTAGCCAAAAAAGAATGCCAAATAATGAAATGATAGAAGGGAGCGTTTTTATGCGTTTTGAAAACTTGAAGGATGCGATTGCTTGGCGGCAAAGTCTCCATCGATGCCCGCAACCTGCCTGGCTGGAATTCTACGCTACTGCTTTTGTGGCGGAAAAACTGGCGAGTTGGGGCTATAAACTGTCTATGGGCCGAGACATAATTAAAGCAGGCGAACAACTGTTGCTGCCAGCGCCAGAAGTATTGCAGGCCGAATTTGATCGGGCGGCGGCGTCTGGTGCAAAGCTGGAATTTCTGGAGCCTGCCCGGGGAGGGTTTACCGGAGTGGTGGCAACGTTGCAGGG
>JBGSKE010000362.1:0-7649 GCA_041741355.1 Negativicutes bacterium
GCAACAACCGGGAACGCTGTTGGAGCTGCTTGCGCCAATTCTCCCGCAGTCTGCACTGCAGCCCAAGCTCGAACTATTTCGGGTTTGTCAAAAGTTTGCGCCAATCGCAACACGCGTGGATCCACTTGATTCTCCCATTTAGCCAATATTTGCGCCATCTCTGGCGTTTCAGCAACCCCTTCGAGCGTGGTTGCAACTTCGTTCACCCATTCAGCAAACTCCGGCGCTAGTTGGCCTAACCGAATCGACTGCACGGCTTGACGAATGAAATAGTTCGCCGGGGTCGCGGGACCTTGCTCTATCTCCACTACTCCCTGCATCGTCAGTAGCGCCGCCTTGACGATTTCCGGTATTTTTTCCGCTATCGTCGGTTGTTGGTTGGCCACAACCTGATTTAATGGCACTGAACCGCCATTTTCCCGATTCAGCAAATTTGCTGTCAATTTCGGAGCGATCTCTTCATATACACGCGCCAGGTCAGGCACGCGCTCAACAAACTCCAACTCCGAAATCATCTGGCGCAGTGTATCCGTCATGATTCGGCTGTCACGCGCTAACCCGGATACCCCCTGGGGAAAGGATGGGTTGACCGTTGGCGTGCTTTCCGACGAACGTGCCGAAACAGTTTGCGGTGATGCTGGAGACCCAGGCGTTTCTGGCAATCTGCTTTGCACCGATTGCGGCAATACCTCAAGTAATTCCTGCCGACGGGAAAGCATTTTACCAAACGCCTGCAACAGATCGGGAAAGAAAAAATCCGCATCCGGCATGCTGTCTGCGAGCAAAGCACCCAACTCCGGCGACGCCGAAATACCAGCCTCCACTTTTCCTTTGGCGGCTGGTTCCATTTTGACCATCGTGTCCCGAATGAACTCGTCAATCTTCATCGGTCAATGACCTCCATGATTTGACCGGCGCAAAACTTCGCCGATGAATGGCACAGGGACCAAACGTTTGAATTGCTTTTAAGTGGGCTGCCGTTCCGTACCCCTTATGTTGTCGAAAGCCATACTCAGGATACAGCGAGTCATACTGTTCCATGATCCGATCCCGGGTCACCTTGGCAATGATCGACGCCGCGGCAATGCTGGCGCTAAGTGCATCCCCGTGGACTATCGGCACACAGGGAACCTTCAAATCGGGTAATGGCATTGCATCAGACAACACCAGATCAAACGAGCGACTCAGTCCTGATAGTGCCTGCATCATCGCCAAACGCGATGCCTGGTAAATGTTCAGTCGGTCGATATCAGCCGGTTCTACCCGGCTCCAGGCATAGGCAACCGCTTTCGACTGCACTTCATCAATTAAGAGCCGCCGGCGACGGTCGGTCAGTTGTTTCGAGTCGTTTAAAAAAGGAATATCAATTCCGGCCGGCAAAATTACCGCAGCGGCAACCACCGGGCCAGCCAGCGGACCGCGTCCGGCTTCATCACTACCGGCAATCACCGGGTATCCCTGACTAGTCCAGTATCGCTCGTAAGCAAACAGGCCATCCGTAATCCGCGGGCCTGCATCGTCAAACAAGCCGGGCTGAAACTGATTATTTTTCGTCTGGCGCTTCAAACGAGATCGGCCCCAGTCGGCCCTGACGAAAATCCGCCAACATCATTCGGGCCATATTCTCTGTCTGCACTATCCCATCCTTGCCGAGCTGACCCTGCGTTTTTGCCGCCTGCTCCAACAATTCCTCGGTCGTAGTTCCCTCAACCGGCTTTCCTTTGAGAAAGCGTTCCTGGAATTTCCCCGGATAACGGATTTCCAGCTGGCGAATCAGTTCCAGCGCTGCTTCACCCGTGTCATAAATCGTATCTTTGATTGCGCCGCAAATTCCCAGTAGCAAAGCGCTTTGTTGATTCGGCAAACTCGGCGGCAAGATACCCGGCGTATCCAGCAAATCAGCCTCTCCATCGACCCTTATCCATTGCCGTCCGCGGGTAACTCCCGGCTTATCGCCGGTTTTGGTCATCGCAGCCTTAACAACCCGATTGACTAACGACGACTTGCCGACATTAGGAATCCCGATAATCATCACGCGTACCGGCCGCGGTCGCAAGCCCTTCTTGGTCAGTTTTTCCAGCGCCGGCGCACCGGCCTGCTTGGCTTTTTGAATTAGATTCCGCATCCCTTTGCCTTCCACCGCGTTGATCAACGCAGCAGGACGCCCGCGCTTCTCAAAATAGCGCACCCAGGCTTCGGTAACCGCCGGATCGGCCAAATCCGATTTGTTGAGCGCGATCACTGCCGGACGGGTCCCGATCAGTTCCTGCAGCACCGGATTAGCGCTACTGCGAGGCAGGCGGGCATCCAGGACCTCGATGACCACGTCAACCACCTTGAGGTCCTCGGCAAGAATCCGCGTTGCTTTAGCCATGTGGCCAGGGTACCACTGAATTGTTTTACTCATACATATAACTCATTACGGTAACGTCTTAAACTCTGAAGGCGGCCAAAACACCAGCATGGCTTTGCCTTTAACCATTTGGAACGGCACAAAGCCAACAGCGCGGGAACGACTATCTTCTGAGTTATTTCGGTTGTCGCCCATGGCAAACAAATGGCCTTCCGGCACCTTGGTCGCCGGGAAATTACCGCGAATCATTTCCAGTATATACGGTTCTTTCAACAATTCACCATTACGATAAACTTGACCCTGTTGCACTTCAATCACATCGCCGGGAAGACCGATCACACGCTTGATAAAATCGCGACTCGGGTCGCGGGGATAGCGAAATACAATGATTTCGCCACGCTCCGGCGTACGGAAATAATAGAGGAACTTGTTGACAACCAGACGCTCGCTGTGGAGCAGAGTCGGTCGCATTGACGGTCCTTCGACAAGATATAGTTCCACGATAAAATAACGGATGAACAGTGCCAATACGACCGCGATAAGTATCGATACAACCCAATCCTTGACTTCCTGACTCCAATTGATATTTGACAAAAAAACACGACCTCTCCGCAAATGAAGAAAAAGGGACTGCTCGCAGCCCCTTTTCTCTCGTTAAAATTCTAGCGTTTTTCTTTAATTCGGGCTGCTTTACCAGTCAATTTCCGCAGGTAGAAGAGTTTGGCACGACGAACCACGCCGCGACGCACGACTTCAATCTTCTCGACACGCGGAGAATGCACCGGGAAAGTTCTTTCCACGCCGATGCCGTAAGAGATACGACGGACGGTGAAAGTTTCGCGGGAACTGCCGCCACTGCGACCAATAACCAGACCTTCAAAAGCCTGCAGACGCTCACGGGTTCCTTCAACAACCTTTACCTGAACCCTGACGGTGTCTCCCGGTCGAAATGCGGGAATGTCGGTACGCAACTGTTCCTGTTCCAAAATCCTGATAATATCCATGATTGCTCCCCCTTCTTCGGATGTTCATGGCGGCAACTGCCACTCAGCGGACCACCCTGTATAAACACAGAAATTGTATCATAATTGATTCACAAACACAATGCCCAGGCCCAATTTAAGCCTTGCTTTTTTACCGGTTTTTTTTCAGCGATGCCAAATATTTTAGATCAGCTGGCGATAAGAGCGCAGTGTCCAATAATTCCGGTCGTATTTCCCAGGTGCGCTGCAACGATTGTTGCCTGCGCCAGCGGTTTATTTCGGCATGATTGCCTGACAACAGCACCGGCGGCGCTTCCCATTCACGGTACTGGCGGGGCCGTGTATATTGCGGATATTCCAGTAGGCCAGACGAATAGGAATCTTCGGCTGCCCCGTCATCTGCGCCAAGAACTCCCGGCAACAGGCGAACCACAGTATCGGTTACGATCATCGCCGGCAATTCACCGCCTGTCAGCACATAGTCGCCAATCGACAGCGCCTCATCACAGAGATGATCGCGTACCCGTTCATCTACCCCTTCGTAGTGACCACATAACAAAATAACGTGATCATACTGACTTAACCGCTCGGCATCGGCCTGACAAAAGCGGGGCGCGACCGGGCTCATCAGAATCACGCGCGGTTTGGTCGCCGCCGGATCGGGCAGCAGGCTCTCGACACAGGCAAAAAAAGGCTCCGGTTTCATCACCATGCCGGACCCGCCGCCAAATGGATAGTCATCGACGATGTGGTGCTTGTCGGTGGTAAAATCGCGAGGATTCACCACGTTCAACTCGACTAGTCCCGCCTCGCGGGCGCGGCCGATAATGCTGAAGCCAAGCGGGCCGTCAAACATTTCGGGGAACAACGATACGATATCAATGCGCATCTTGTTTACCAGTACTCGGGAACAACCACGATCATCTTGCGGGCGTTCATATCAATCTGTTTGACAAAGCTTTCAATCGCCGGAACCAGCAGTTCTTGGCCATCCAATAATTTTATCGCATATACATCGTTACTGCCGGTTTGCAGTACATCCGTCAACTCGCCCAAGGCATTGCCTTGTTCATCAAATACAGCCAAGCCGGTCATTTGATAAATATAATACTGGCCTTCCGGCAGCGGCATCAAATTGTCTTCGGTGACATAAAGCTCTTTATGTCGATACTCTTTCCAGACTTCCGGCGTGTCCATGCCGCGAAATTTAGCCAGTACCATATCCCTTTGCACACGGGCTGATTCCAGCACCAATTTTGTTCCATCGGCAAGCAGTAGAGACTCTGTGGATTCAAAACGATGCGGAAAGTCCGTGAGAGGCAGTAATTTAACCTCTCCACGGACTCCATGCGCTGCGGATATTCTGGCAACAGCGATCAAATTTTCTTTCACTGCGCCCTCATCTCATTCTCGAATCGCCAAAACTTTGCCGTCTTCCAGCAAAATCTCACGATTCATCAATTTTTGCAGGTCATCGCCTTCTTGAACCGTTACCATCTGTTCCATCGTACCCTGAACAATCTCAGCGCCGAGTTCCAGCTGGCTGGTTTCTTTTAGTTTTTCCTGCAGATGATTTTTGAGTTCCAGCCGCTTTTGTTTTTCGCCATCGATTTGTTGCCGCAATGCGGTTAATACCTGCACATCGGAACGAACCTGTTCGGTCATCAATCGTTTAGCATGAAACTCAATCTGTTGGAGCTCCATGTCAACTTTGACCATAGCTTCCTTGATTTCAGCGACCAATTGCTCTTTGAGAACTTCGGTAACTTTTGATTTGACCGTTACCGGACATTTGATTGTGCTCATCCTACTATTTCCACCATAACCCTTCGATTATCACGGGTTGCTGCGGCTTTGGCCACAGTGCGGATCGCTTTGGCAATACGCCCCTGTTTGCCGATTACTTTCCCCATATCTTCCTGTGCGACAGTCACTTCGTAGATCCAGGTATCGTTTTCCACGCGCTCAGTAACACAAGCCTGATCAGGGTTTTTCACCAGAGACCGAACCAACAATTCGACGAGTTCTTTCATCGGGATTAGCCCTCCTTCCGGGCTTGTTGTTTCATTTCTTCAATTTTCTTCAGGGTTCCTTGCTTCTGCAGCAGAGCTTTCACTGTGTCAGTGACCTGTGCGCCTTTTTCCATCCACTCCAGGGCCTTTTCTTCGTCCATCTTTACTGTCGCCGGCTCAGTTGTCGGATCATAATAACCGATGGATTCAATAAAACGACCATCGCGCGGAGACCGGGAATCAGCCACCACAATACGGAAAAACGAGTCCTTCTTGCCTCCCATACGACGCAAACGAATTTTTACCGCCATATCTTTCACCTCCTTTTCATAATCAAACCACGATTGGTATTAGGTATTCATCGATCTCAGTTGCCAAAAGGCAGCCGGAAAGAAGAAAGTTTTTTGCCGGCTTTTTGCATTCCCTGCATGCGCTTCATCATCTTACGCGCTTCCAGAAATTGTTTCAGCAACCGGTTCACGTCTTGAACCCGAGTACCGCTGCCATCAGCGATGCGTTTGCGACGGCTGCCGTTGATAATGGCAGGATCACGCCGCTCTTTTTTTGTCATCGATTGGATGATGGCCTCAACCCGGTTCATGTCCTTTTCGTCGATCTGCATTTCCTGCAACTGTTTTGCTTTGCTGCCCAGTCCGGGAATCATACCCAGCAACTGTTCAAAAGAGCCCATTTTTCGGACAGTCTGCATCTGCGACAGAAAATCATCCAAGGTAAATTCGTCTTTGCGCATTTTTTGCTGCAAAGCGATGGCTTTATCTTTATCAAATGTTTCCTGCGCCTTTTCAATCAGGCTGAGCATGTCGCCCATTCCTAAAATTCGCGACGCCATCCGATCCGGATGGAACATTTCCAGGTTTTCGGTTTTTTCGCCACTACCGACAAATTTAATCGGCCGACCGGTCACGGCTCTTACGGATAACGCCGCGCCACCGCGGGCATCGCCGTCCATCTTGGTCAAAATGATCCCATCGATTCCGACTACGCCATGAAAATTCTCGGCGACATTGACGGCGTCCTGTCCGGTCATCGCATCGACAACCAACAAGATTTCATGCGGTTGAATCAGGTTTTTTATGTTGTTCAGTTCATTCATTAAGTCGGTATCTACATGCAGCCGTCCTGCCGTATCAACAATCACAACATCCCGTAGTTGCGCCAGTGCCGTTTCACGAACCGTGCGAACTACCGCCAGCGGGCTGGTTTCCCCTTCCACAGCCAGCACAGGAATGTCCAGCTGTTTGCCCAGCGTTTGCAGCTGCTGCACGGCAGCCGGTCGATACAGATCGGCTGCAACTAAGAGAGGTCGTTTCCCTTGTTTGGCAAAATGCCTAGCCAGTTTGGCAGCTGTTGTAGTCTTACCGGATCCCTGCAATCCGACCATCATGATCACTGTGGGCGGTTCGGACGCCATAGCGATGCCGCGCTGCGCCCCACCCATCATTTCGGTCATTTCTTCGTATACAATTTTGACGACCTGTTGGGCCGGATTTAAACTTTCCAGCACATCCGCACCGACAGCGCGAACTTTTACCCGGGCAATGAAATCCTTGACGACCTTGAAGTTTACGTCGGCTTCCAATAGAGCCATTCTGATTTCCCGTAAACATTCGTTAACATCGGCTTCCGACAAGCGACCACGGCCGCGCAAATTTTTTAAAATCCCCTGTAAACGATCTGCTAATCCTGAAAACAACACTACTTAGTCCCTCATCTCTTGTTTGAGAATACTGTCGATTTCATCCAATGCCTTCTGCAACAGAACCTGATCCGTCTGTACTTTATCTTGGGCCTCCATCAGCAATGTTTTGACATTTTGCAGGGCTTGCATCCGCTTTTGTTCCTGTGCTATTAAACCAAGTTTGGCTTCGTATTGTTCCAATGATTCTTCGGTCCGTCGCAAAATATCGTTGATGGCTTGTCGGGAAACTACAAGCTCTGCCGCGATTTCGCCGAGCGAAAAATCTTGCAAATAATGCAGCTCCAGGCATTTTTTCTGATGCTCCGTAAGTAATGCGCCATAATAATCATATAAACGGCCAACTCGAACCATCTTTTCAATCATGAAATGATTATAAAACAAACCGGGATTGCTGTCAAGGTTTTATCCTTGACAGCAATCCCGGCCCTCAAAACAACTTTCAGTGCCAATTTACCGAGCCAACTTTAGCGAAGTTCCACTGCCAACGGATTGCGTTCAACCAGTCGTTGATATTTATACTTTGGCACACCCAGCATCAATGCGCCGGTAATTGCTTTCCCCTCTGGCAGGCCGATTAACTC
>JBGSKE010000363.1:0-6506 GCA_041741355.1 Negativicutes bacterium
GAACCTGCAGCAGTCGGCGCCAAAAAGCCGCGCCGGCGCCGTAAACCCAGGAAAAAAGCCGAGGAACCGGTCGAGTCTGACAGTTCGGAAATTGCTATAGAGTCGGCAGAGGTCGCGCAAGATGAAGTAGCCTCTATTGGAGAGAAAGCGGCGCAGGACGAAGTCGCGGATGAAGCGGACGGCGCGCTGAAAAAAACCAAGCGGCGGCGGCGACGCAAGAAAAAGCCGACAGTTTCTGCCGAGAGCGATCTTGCGGCGGAACAGGCTGTATTGGCTGTTCCGGTTGCAGACCCGGAAGAAGCAGCTGATGAACTGATTTTGTCGGTCGGCAAGACGAAGCGTCGACGACGCAAGAAGAAAAAACCGAATGGTGATGCGGAGAATCCGCTGGAACAACCGCAAGTGGACATTGCGACACTGGAGACGGCGCCGGAGTCGGCAGAAGGGTCGACGCTGGAAGAGGGCGCGATCAAAAAGACGAAGCGTCGCCGCCGTAAGAAAAAAACCAATGGAGCAGCCCCGGCGGAGGTCGCCGACGGGGAACTGCCGCAGCAACAGCCAGCAGAACCGGCCCTGGCGGCGCTGGATAGCGAAAGCGCTGAACCAGCAGCAATCAAGAAAAAACGTCGCCGCAGGCGTCCCAGCGCAAAAAAGAAAACAGAAGGAGAGTTGGTCATTGAAATCGACCCGCCTGAACAGTCGGATTGACATTGACGATAAGCTGTGCTAAGATTCTTATGCGGCTTTGTCCGCAGGGTTTCCTAAACCGCACGGAGAGGTTCTAAATCCGCTTTTCGCGGTACCGTATCCGGCGAGTCCAAAGTAATAAGGAGGTGCAAAAATGTACGCAGTAATTGCAACAGGTGGCAAACAGTATCGGGTGGCTGAAGGCGATGTGATTTTCGTCGAGAAGCTCGCTGGAGAACTCGATGAGCAAATCGTATTTTCCGACGTGCTGACCGTTGTGGAAGACGGCAGTGTAAAAATCGGTGCTCCCTATCTGGAAGGCGCAAAAGTGACGGCAAAAGTTGTGAAGCAGGGCAAGGACAAAAAGATCCTGGTTTATAAGTACAAGTCCAAAGCCAACTATCGTCGTCGCCAAGGCCATCGCCAACCTTACACAAAAGTCTCGATCGAAAAAATCGAAGCTTAGGTATGATCCGGATTACTATAGAGCGAAACAGCATCGGACAAATCTTTGGATTTGCCGCCCAAGGACATGCTGACTCAGGGCCCAGGGGTAATGATATCGTATGTGCGGCGGTTTCGGTTCTGACGGATTCGGTTTTTCTCGGACTGGATAAACATTTACAGCGGGAAATGGAATGGAGTGCGGATTCCGGCGATATCGCCGTTCATTTGAAAGATGAACCGGACGATTTAACGGAAGCCATATTGACTACGATGTTTCTCGGATTATCAGAGATTCAAAAAATATATCCGGAAAAAATCCGGATTCGTGAAATTAGGAGGTGAAGCCGATGTTTTTGTTTGATCTTCAACGCTTTGCACATAAAAAAGGCGTGGGTAGCTCTCGTAATGGTCGGGACAGCCACTCGCAACGCCTGGGAACAAAAGAGCCGGATGGCAAGATTGTACCGGCAGGCAGCATTTTGGTTCGTCAACGGGGTACGCGCTTCCATCCGGGACGTAATGTCGGTATGGGTAGTGATCATACTCTGTTTGCAAAGGTTACCGGTAAGGTAGCGTTTGAACGGCGGGGCCGGGATCTTCGCCAGATCAGCATTTATCCTGTGGAACAAGCACAGTAGATAAAACACTGAGAAAATTGCAGAAAAAATATATAATTTGTTATATATTGCAATGAATCCCACGGTTTTGCCGTGGGATTCATTGCAATATAAATGAAAAAACTGGATGCGTTGACGCAGACACAGGATTTTTTGCAACCGGACGCGAATTTAAATACTGATCGACAGGCGAACAATGATTTCAAGCGGCGGCGCGGACCGAAAAGGAGCGACTCATGTTTATAGATAGAGCAAAGATCAGTATCAAGGCAGGCGATGGCGGCGACGGCATGTCGAGCTTCCGACGCGAAAAATATGCGCCGAAAGGCGGACCTAATGGCGGCGACGGAGGACGGGGCGGTGATATCGTCTTCCTTGCTGATCGCAACATGAACACGCTGCTGGATTTTCGTTATAAAAGAAAGTTCAAGGCGCAAAATGGCGGCGATGGCGAAGATACCAACAAATTTGGCCGCCAAGCCGAACCGGTGGTGATTAAAGCACCGGTAGGAACCTTGGTATTTGATGATGAGAGCGGCGAATTGCTCGCCGATTTGGTGGAAGATGGACAAACTGCCGTCGTCGGTCGCGGCGGGCGCGGCGGGCGCGGCAATGCCCGTTTTGCCAACAGCGTGAACCGGGCGCCGACCTTTGCCGAACATGGCGAACCGGGCGAAGAACGCAACTTGCGCATGGAACTGAAGCTGTTGGCCGACGTGGGACTGGTGGGTTATCCCAGCGTGGGCAAATCTAGCATCATCGCCACGGTGTCGGCAGCTCGGCCGGACATTGCCGCTTATCATTTTACAACATTGACGCCAGTGCTCGGCATCGTCAAAATTGATGATCAAACAAATTTTGTCATGGCCGATATTCCTGGTCTGATTGAAGGAGCGCACGAAGGCAAAGGCCTCGGCTATGAGTTTTTGCGCCACATCGAAAGGACCCGGCTGATTGTTCATGTGCTGGATGTTTCAGGCATGGAAGGCCGCGACCCGTTGGAAGATTATCGAAAAATCAACAAGGAACTGGCTGCATATAACGAACGTCTGGCCAGCAGACCACAGATCGTGGCTGCCAACAAGATGGATTTGCCGGATGCCCGGGCGAACTTCCCGGCGATTGAAGCCGTGCTAAAAGCCGAAGGGCGTGAAGTGTTTCCGGTTTCGGCTGCCACCGGCGAAGGACTGCAGGCGTTGGTCCAGCGCACAGCCGAATTGTTGGCCACATTGCCGAAGGAAGATGTAATCGTGGTTCCGGCAGCGCAGGCGGAGGCGGACGACAGTTCACCGGAGTTCACGATTCGGCGGGATGATGGCGGCGCTTTTATCGTTGAAGGAAAAAATATCGAACGCCTGGTGGCAATGACCCGGTTTAGCGACGAAGAAAGTTTGCGGCGTTTCCAGAACATCCTGCGCCGGAACGGCATCGATGAAGCGTTGCGTAATCGCGGCATCAAAGATGGCGACACGGTGAGAATTCGTGAGATGGAGTTTGAGTTCAGCGAATAACAGGGGGCTGCACAGATGTTTGACAGGAACCAGCTACAGGCGGCGCATCGGATTGTTGTCAAGGTTGGAACCAGTACATTGACCCATGCCAACGGCAAACTTAATTATGCCCGCATCGAGTATCTGGTGCGGGAGCTGGCGGATGCGGTAAACTCCGGCAAGCAGATTTTACTGGTCAGTTCCGGCGCCGTCGGCGCAGGGATGGATCGATTGGGTTGGAAGGAAAAACCGAAGACGATTCCGGCGAAGCAGGCGGCAGCAGCGGTTGGCCAAGGAATCCTCATGCACACTTATGAGAAGCTGTTTGGCGAGTATGGTCAAATCGTGGCCCAGGTATTGCTGACCCGTGAGGATTCGGTTAACCGAAAACGTTATGCCAATTCCCGCAATACGCTGCTTACCCTGCTGGGTATCGGCGTGATTCCGATTATCAATGAAAATGACGCTGTTGCTATCGACGAACTGAAAATTGGCGATAATGATACTTTGTCCGCCAATGTGGCGGCGATTGTCGATGCGGATCTGCTGATCATCCTATCCGATGTGGATGGCGTTTATACGGCGAATCCGCAGCAAGATCCAACAGCCCGCCTGATTCCGGAAATTCCCGAAGTTACGCCGGAGATCGAAGCAATTTGCGGCGGCGCCGGTACGATGCGAGGCACCGGCGGGATGCTGACCAAGATGGCGGCAGCCAGGATGGCGATGAACTCGGGTATTGTGATGGTGATTGCCTCCGGCGCCAAGGACGGGGTTGTGCAGGCTGTTTTGGCCGGAAACCAGGTGGGTACTTTATTCCCGCCGCGGCAAAACCGGTTGCAGTTTCGCAAACGCTGGCTGGCGTTCGGGGCGCGGATCAAAGGCCGCCTGATTGTTGACCGAGGCTGCGCCCAGGCTTTGCAAAGCAGCGGTTCCAGCCTGCTGGCCGCCGGCATCAAAGCGGTTGAAGGCTCGTTTGAACAAGGAAACACCGTTAGCATCGTCAATCAAGATGGCTGGGAGATTGCCCGGGGATTGGCCAATTACAACGCAGCGGACGCTTTGAAAATCATGGGCGCGCACACCCCCGAAATTGCAACAATTCTGGGGCACAAGCCATACGATGAGGTCGTGCATCGGGACAACATGGTTTTGCTCAGCCGACATGAAACGGAGGAATCGATATGTTAACCAGAAGAATGGACATTACGATCAGTACACGGAAATTACAGGAGTCCAAAGAGTTCTACATGGAGTATCTCGGCTTTGAACTAGTGTTCGAGAATGACTGGTACATTGAACTGGTTGCCGAAGGCAGCACCACGATGGGAGTCAGTTTTGTCCAACCGGACCTGGCGGCTGGTGAGAAATTTGCCGGTAAAGGGATGATCCTTTCTTTTGAAGTCGCCGACGTGGATGCAGAATATGCCAGGCTTAAAGCAGCCGGGGCGACAATCTGCGAAGAAATGAAAGACAAACCCTGGGGTGAGCGCAGTTTTGTCATCAATGACCCGAATGGCGTCCATTTATATATCTATAAAGCGATCCCGCCAACACCGGATTATCAGCAGATTTATGATTCATTCAAAAAATAATCTGTGAGGTGATCGGCGTGGCTCTGCAAAACGATCTAGAATCAATGGGCTGTTTGGCGAAACAGGCGGCCCGTAGCTTGGCAAACTGTTCGACAACTAAGAAAAACAACGCACTAATAGCGATGGCTGCAGCGCTGGAAAGCAACCAAGATCGGATTTTGACCGCCAATGCTCTGGATATTTCTGAAGGCGAGAAGAAAGGTCTGTCGGCGGCGCTGCTGGATCGGTTGCGTCTGACCACGGAACGGATCCGTTCTATGGCGGATGGTTTGCGCCAGGTGGCCGCGCTGCCTGACCCGGTCGGTGAATGTTTGAGCGGCATGCGTCGACCTAACGGACTGGATATTCAAAAAGTCCGGGTTCCCTTCGGCGTGATCGCGATGATTTATGAGGCGCGCCCGAATGTAACGGTAGATGCCGCCGGATTATGTTTGAAAACCGGCAATGCAGTGATTCTGCGCGGCGGCTCTGAAGCGATTGAGTCGAATAAGATTCTGTCCGCCATCTTGATTAACGCAGCCCAAACGGCGGGTATCCCGGCAGGCGCCATCGCACTTGTCGAGACAACCGAGCGGGAAGCCGTGAATATCATGCTGAAAATGAATCGTTACATTGACGTGATCATTCCCCGCGGCGGGGCCGGACTGATCAAGACGGTGGTTGAAAACAGTACGGTGCCGGTGATTGAGACTGGTATCGGTATTTGCCATACTTTTGTCGATGAGTCCGCTGATCTGGCGATGGCGGCGGATATCGCTTTTAATGCCAAAGTGTCGCGTCCCGGCGTTTGTAACTCGATGGAAACGCTGCTAGTGCATCGAAACGTTGCCGGGCGGCTGATGTCGGACCTGCTTGAACGGTTTGTCCGGGCAAACGTCGAAATCCGCGGCTGTGCGGAAACTGCACCCTATCATGCCGCTGTGAAGCATGCGACAGAAGCAGACTGGGCTACGGAATACCTGGACTTTATCCTGTCGATCAAAGTCGTAGGTAGCCTGGCCGAAGCGCTGGAACATATCGACCGGTATAGCACCAAGCACTCGGAAGCGATTGTTACCCGCGATTATGAAAACGCGCGCCGATTTCAACAGGAAGTGGATGCAGCCGCCGTATATGTCAATGCATCGACCCGTTTTACCGACGGGTTTGAGTTTGGCTTTGGCGCTGAGATTGGTATCAGCACCCAGAAACTGCATGCCCGTGGCCCGATGGGCCTGGTCGAGCTGACATCGATCAAGTATCTCATTTCGGGCAACGGCCAGATTCGCCAGTAGTTACCGCAAATGTCACAAATAGTTCACAAATCTGTCACAGTGGTTTCACGCTTTGGTTCTATACTAAAGATGAAACTATGAAAGCTGGAGGGTCTGGTTATGCAGATATTCCTGAACGGTCTGAAAAAATACAAAGTGGCTCTGATCCTGTTGTTACTGCTCGGCGTTGGCGGCTATTACGGCTATGGTTACTATCAGCAACAAAACAAACCCAAGCCGGTTGGTCGGCAAGTCAAGGTGGAGCGGGGCGATATTGTTGCATTGGTATCGGCAACCGGTACGATTTCACCGGTTGATAACATCAATGTCAGCGCCAAGATAACCGGGTTGATCACCGAAGTTAAAGTCATGGAAAATCAGCATGTAAAGGCCAATGATGTCTTGGTGCTGCTGGAT
>JBGSKE010000364.1:0-4523 GCA_041741355.1 Negativicutes bacterium
GAAAAAAATCATGCCGGTCGAAGGGTTCGGCGCTACCGAAGAAAAAATCAATGGCGCCTTTCGCAGCGGTTACGGAACGGTTCTGTTCTTTGAAGATCAGAGCGTGGTGGAAGGGTTGCAACAAAAATTCCCTCTGTACAAAGACGCTTTCCCAGTATTTTCGCTGAATTCGGCAGGTATGCTGCAATATGTTGTCTGGACGGCATTGGCCGAGCAAGGTATTGGCGCTTCGCTGCAGCATTACAATCCAGTAATTGATTCGGCGGTCAAGGCTGCCTGGAATTTGCCGGCCAGTTGGAAACTGTCGGCGCAAATGCCGTTTGGCAAGCCGATTGCCGCGCCGGGCGAAAAAGAGTTCCTGCCGCTGGAACAGCGAGTCAAAGTATACAGATAAAGAAACAACGGCGCTTTACGCTTCGCGTAAGGCGCCGTTGTTTCTTTATCTACTAAGAATTATACGGTAAACTTTTTAATGGCAGTTTGCAGTTCTGTTGCCGAACTTGCCAATTCCTTCGCCCGGTTGGAAATTTCATATAATGTTGCTAACTCCTCTTCGGTGAGGGCTGCTACTTCTTGGGTTCCGGCGGCAGTTTCCTCAGCTATGCTTGCAATGTTGGCAATTGCGTCTCCGGCGGTTTTTGCATCAGAACTTAATGTTTTTGTATTCTCGGAAACCAGTTTAATTTTTCTTTGTATAGAATTAACTACCTCAGAAATTTCTTTAAAGACCCGGACTATGTCCGTTAAACTTTTCTCTTGTTCTTCCACCACTGTTGTTGCCCTGTTCATTTCTACACTTGTATGGGTTACACTTGCCTGAACTTCCTTTACTATTTCGATTATTTTTGCGCCGGATACACTTACTTGTTCTGCTAATTTTCGCACTTCGTCGGCAACAACAGCAAATCCACGACCCTGCTCGCCGGCTCGCGCTGCTTCAATAGCAGCGTTCAAAGCTAGTAGATTTGTTTGTTCGGCAATAGCTTGGATTACGCCGACAATCTGACTGATTTCTTGGGACTTGCCAGCCAGTTCAACGACAGAGGAACTAACTTTTTGATATACTTGTTTGTTTTCCAACATCTTGTTTTCTTGTTCTTTCACCAAGCCAGATCCTGCGTCCACGGCTTCAGTTGCTTTCAGCGTTAATGTTTCCGAATCTTGCATGTCTTTGCTTATTACATCTAATCCGCCAACAACGCCCTGGAGTTTGTGACTGTAAACCCCAGTCGCTTTTGCCTGTTCGCTGGCGCCTTTGGCCAGTTCGGTTATTGTCCCGGCAATACGCTCTGAAGCGATAATGATTTCATCAGTCGAGACAATCATTTTATTTGATTCGCCAACGACGGTTTCACCTAAATGTCGCGTATCGACAATGAGTTCGATTATGTTTTTAACTACATGATTGAAGGATTTCGCAATTAACCCCAGTTCGTCTTTTTGATCCAGGGTAATTGATTTGGTAAAATCATACCTTGACAGTTCTTGTAATCGTGCCAATATTTCTTTCATGGATTTGTTTATTGGGATAATGATCAAGAAGGTGATGATAGCCAATGTGGTTACAATCACAATTAGTACAGATAAACCTGTTTTGAGAATAAACGCGCTTTTAATCGCATCCAAATCATCAACGTAAATACCTGTCCCAATTATCCATTGCCAGGGCTCAAACCCTTTGATATAAGAAAACTTCGGTTGCGGAGCGTCTTTCCCTGGCTTAGGCCATTGATAGCGTACCAGACCTTCGCTCTTGGTTTTGACAGTATCTACAAACGCAACAAAAGGTTTGAATCCGTTGGGGTCTTTATAATCGCTAAGATCCGTTCCATCCAATTCGGGTCTTGTCGGATGCATAATCATGGCTGGTTTATAATCATTGATCCAAAAATATTCTTCCCCATCATAGCGCAAGCTTTTTATTTCCAATTTTGCCAATTCTTTGGCTTGCCGTTCCGTTAACAGACCTTTTTGTGATTGCCCATAATGGAATTGAATAATCTTATAAGTAGTTTCTGTCAAATTTTTGAGTTTTTTCTCTGCGTCTTGTTCCAACGCATTGCTTAAGACGGGAAGAATGTAAAAAGCAACGAGAGCGCCAAAAGAAAATGCCAGAAATAAGACGATTACAATTATCTTTGTTGTTAACCGAAAATTTTTAAAAATATTCACGTTATTTCCTCCTCGCAACCTCAACAGGGAAATGCATGGTAAATGGCAGAAAACCCATATTTAATCGGGTGCTTTCATAGATGAAATCCAGAAAAACATAGCATAGCTGCCCGAATACATAGGGTTTTCCAAGCGATAGTTGTATTATTTATATATTTCAGTATAATTGCGTGAACTCCTGCAAGTCACAGAGGAAAGTTTTACCCTTTGCATTATTCCGGCCTGTCGATATCTTTTTCCAGGTAGGCAAACCCTTGTTCGGAAAAACATGCCGTGCCGGCGGTAACGTCACTGGCCATTTTTTTCAACTGGTTTTCGCAGCTTGTTTCGACCAAGACAAACAGACGGATCAGCTCGGAGAATTCCTTTTCAACCAACGGGAAGTTGTAACGCCGCAGTTGGTTTTCCATTGGTCCCAGAAAAGTATAAGCAATATCGATGCCGATACGGGATTGCAAGCGCCGATTGACGATGCCAGCCGAACGGACTGCCTCGGAGGCGCTTTTGCCGTAGGCGCGGATCAGGCCGCCGCCACCAAGCTTTATGCCACCGAAATAGCGGGTAACGACAATCGCGGTATCACACAGTTTGGATTTTTTGATCACTTCCAGCATCGGTTTGCCTGCCGTGCCGCTTGGTTCGCCAGCATCGTCGGCTTTCTGAAAATCATCCTGCGGCCCGGCGACGCAGGCAAAACAGTTGTGGCTGGCATCTGGGTATTGACGCCGGATCGCCAAAGCAAAGTCCAGCGCCTGCGCTTCGTTTTCTGTGCGGGCGACATGGCTGATAAATAGCGATTTGTTGATTTCCAGCGTGGCGCTGCCCGGCGCTTTGATTGTCAGATAGTTTTGACGCAATGTAAACCCTCCCGGAGGACGGAATTTCCTCGCTACCAGATAGCCAGGTAATATTGGGCGATTACGGATGCGGCGGTAACAGCCAACCAACAGGATAAGCCGAGCAGAATCGGCTTGACGCCATTACTGGCCAATTGACTGAGCGGCGTGTTTAAGCCGATGGCAACCATGGCCATGATGATCAAAAATTTGCCGACCTGGCCGAGCATTGCGCCTGCCTGGTGCGATATGCCGCCCAAGGTGCTGAGAATTGAAGCTGCTAAAAAGCCGAGGATGAACCAGGGAAAAATCTTGCTGAGGCAAAATGTATGGTCGCCGGTATTTTTCCTGGCGGTAACGATGGCGAGAACCAAAGTGACCGGAATAATCATCAGTGCACGGGTTAATTTGACGATGGTGGCAAAATTTCCTGCCGCATCGCTATAAGAATAACCGGCGGCAACGACTGAAGAAGTATCGTTGATTGCCGTGCCGGCCCACATGCCGAAGCCGACGTCGCTCATGCCCCAATAATGGCCGAGTGTGGGGAAAATCAGCACAGCGGCTATATTAAACAAAAATATAGTGGACAGGGAATAGGCGACGTCTTTTTCGCTGGCCGCGATAACCGGCGCTGTGGCTGCAATCGCAGATCCGCCGCAAATTGCCGTGCCGACGCCGATCAAAATGCTCGTGTTGCCGGAAAGTTTAAAATAATGGCCGAAAATCCAGGCGGTAAGAAACGCGGCGCCTAGCGTGAAAGCGATGATATACAGGGACTGACCGCCGACATCCAAAACGTTGAACAGATTCATTTCAAATCCGAGCAGGATAATCGATAGTTGCAGGACGTTTTTGGCTGAAAACTGAATACCCAGCTCGAAACGTTGCGAACGTTGTCGCGGGGCAATCAGCATTCCCAGTAAGATACCAAACACAGGCCCGCCGACGAGGGGTAGCCAACTGCCGCAGAAAAAGGCAATTGATGCGATGGCTGCAACAAATAGCAGTCCCGGTAGCTGCTGAAATAATAGGGTTATTGGCATCATGGTCGCCTCCTTCTTTTTGATTCTCTGATAATAGCATTTGAAAAACAATGTGTAAAATACTATAATTTTATTAAATAGATAGGTGATTGCCTATAAATGGTCGGGAGGAGTCGGATGAAACTCAGGCATCTGGGGGTTTTTCTCAGTGTTTGCGATGCAGGCAATATGACCGCTGCTGCTGAAAAATTGGACATGACGCAGCCTTCGGTAAGCCAGACGATCGCCGAACTGGAGAGCTTTTATCAAGTCAAGCTGTTTGAACGGCTGGGCCGCAAACTGTTTATTAGCGTTGCCGGCCAAACCTTAGAGACCTATGCCCGCCATATAGTGAATTTGAACCGGGAAGCGGAAGAATCGATGCGCGAGCTCAATCGTCAGGGCAGTCTGCGAGTGGGCGCCAGCACGACTGTTGGGGCCAGTATCTTTAGTGAAATTATTGCTGCCTTCGTGCGTGAACAGCCGCAGG
>JBGSKE010000365.1:0-2768 GCA_041741355.1 Negativicutes bacterium
TCAAGGTTGATGCGGTCCGAATGAGTTCGGGTGAAGTCCTCGGTCGAATCCGGGCCGAAAAAAACAATCCCAAAGCCAGCGTATGGTGGGGCGGCCCGGCTGACGCCTTTATCGCCGCCAAATCTGACGGCCTGCTGGAAAAATACCAGTCGCCGGTCGCCGCCAAAATTCCCGCCAAATTTAAAGATTCCGAAGGCTATTGGACCGGCATCTATGTTGGTTACCTCGGTTTTTCTTCTAACGCGAAGCTACTGAAGGAAAAAGGCATCCCGGTTCCCCAAACCTGGCAAGACCTGCTACGCCCGGAACTGAAGGGACAAGTATCGATGGCCAATCCCGGCGCTTCCGGCACCGCCTATACGATGCTGGCCACCATCGTCCAGCTGATGGGCGAGGAGAAAGGCCTGGAATACATGAAGAAACTTAACGGACAGATCAAAGTCTACCAAAAGACCGGTACCGCGCCGGCCCGCATGGCTGGTCAGGGTGAAGTGACCGTCGGCCTGACCTTCCTGCATGACGCAATCAAATATCAGGAAGAAGGCATGAAAGATTTGGTGCTGTCAGCCCCGGCCGAAGGCACCGGCTATGAAATCGGCGCTGTGGCAATCATTAAAGGCGGCCCGGACCAGGAAGCCGCCAAGAAATGGGTTGACTGGGCCCTGTCCAAGAAAGGCCAAGAGTTCGGACAGTTGGTCGGCTCCTATCAGTTCCTAACCAATTCGGAAGCAAAGCCGCCCAAACAGGCTGAACCGATCAAAAACACCAAGTTAATCGACTATAATCTCGATTGGGCCGGCAAAAACCGCAGCGCCCTGGTCGAAAAATGGAACAATGCGATTAAATAGAGTTTGATTGTGAACACAATTCAACGCAAACTTGATGAACTTCGTCTGATTACGCGCGACCCCATGCTTGCCGCCACGATTTTGCTCGTGGCGGCTTCTCTGGTGCTATTCATCCTCTGGCCGCTTTATGAAGTGCTGTGGGAAGGCTTCTTCAGCGAGCAGGGCGAGTTCACCCTTAAATACTACCGCGATTCGCTTGGCAAGACCGAAAACATTCGCACCCTGGGCAATACGGTCTGGTTGGGCGTGTTTGTCAGCGCTGTTTCAACTTTTGTCGGATTTCTGTTCGCCTATGCCGATGCATTTCTCAAGATACGATTTAAAGGCGTCTTCAATACGCTGGCAATCCTGCCGATTATCTCGCCGCCATTTGCCTTGTCGATGTCTTTTATCATGCTGTTCGGTCAACAGGGTTTTGTCACCCGCACCATTCTCGGTCTGAAAGAAACCAACATTTATGGCTTCGAAGGCCTGGCAACCGTCCAGGTCCTGACGTTTTTCCCGGTTGCTTATCTGGTGCTGGCCGGCCTGTTGCGCCAGATCGACCCGGCGATGGAGGAAGCCGCCCGCAATATGGGGGCCTCGCGGGGTCATATTTTCCGGACGATCATTTTACCGCTGGTGCGTCCAGGCATTGCCAATGCCTTTTTGCTGGTTTTCATCCAAAGCGTGGCCGACTTTGGCAATGCGATGGTTATCGGTGGTAATTATACAACCCTGGCGGCCCAGATCTACATGCAGGCGATGGGAAACTACGACATCAAGGGCGGCACGGCGTTGGCCACTGTATTGCTGAGCGTGTCGGTCCTGATGTTCGTCGCACAAAAATACTGGGTCGGCGACAAGTCTTACGTCACCGTAACCGGCAAACCTTCCCGCGAACGGGAGCTGGTGGCCGATCCGTTGCCGCTGTTTTTTGTCGGTATCCCCTGTTTACTGATCAGTCTGTTTATTCTCGTCCTGTATGCACTGATCCCCTATGGTTCGTTGGTGAACCTCTGGGGCATCGACTACACGCCGACACTCAAACACTACAAATATATCGTCGATCTCGGTCTGAAACCGATTCTCGACACCACCTGGCTGGCGCTGCTCTCCATGCCGATCACCGGCATTCTCGGCATGATTATCGCCTTCCTGATTGTGCGCAAAAAGTTCCTCGGCCGCGGCCTGATTGAGTTCTCATCGCTACTTTCGATGGCGATCCCCGGCACAGTCATTGGCGTCGGCTATGTGCTGGCCTACAATAAGGAACCGCTCATCCTCACCGGTACTGCCACGATCATCGTGCTGTCCTTCGTCTTCCGCAGCATGCCTGTCGGCATTCGTGCCGGCATTGCCTCGCTGCAGCAGGTCGACCCGGCGATCGAAGAAGCGGCTCAGGATCTGGGCGCCAGTTCGTTCAAAGTGTTCACATCTGTCACAATCCCGTTAATCAAATCAGCCTTTTTCAGCGGCCTCGTCTATAGTTTTGTCCGCAGCATGACCGCCGTCAGCGCGGTCATCTTCCTGGTATCGGCCAGTTACAGTCTATTGACGGTATCGATTATGTCGCAGGTTGACGGCGGCAAGCTTGGCGTTGCTGCCGCTTACTCCACCGTTCTGATTCTGATCGTCCTTGTGGTCACAGGCATACTCAAACTGCTGCTCAACCGGATGGGCGTAAACATCTCCGACGTACAGGGCGGCTAAGGAGGCAATTGGTTTGTCAGCATCCAAAAGCGTCAGCGTAAAAAATCTTACCAAAACATTCGAAGGCTCCGGCGGCAAAAAAGTGACCGCGGTCGACAATGTGACCCTGACCATCAATCCAGGTGAATTCGTCACGCTACTTGGGCCTTCCGGTTGCGGTAAAACAACAATCCTACGGATGGTGGCCGGTTTTGAAACCCCTACGGCCGGCGATGTCCTGATCGGCGA
>JBGSKE010000366.1:0-6603 GCA_041741355.1 Negativicutes bacterium
TTTTTGGAAATCGCCCGTTCGGCCATGCAGGCCGTCAACGAAGTGGCCCGGCAGGAGAAGAAAGGCGCTTTGGCTGAACTGACGCAATTGTTTTCCGAGCGAATCGCGCCGCAGATTGTTGTCAAACGAGCAGAAGCCGAAATTGCCGCTGTAACGTTCGAGATCAAACTGACGCTGATTTACGGCGTGCGCATCCCCGAGGTCGTCGAAAAAGTCCGTAGCGCCGTCAAGACCGAAGTCGAAAGTCTGACCGGCTACACCGTGCAGCGGATCGATATCCTGGTCGAAAAACTGATTCGCCCGGAGCCGCCGGCAGAACCGGCAGCAAGCGACAACGCCGACTGACGTCTAACTCTATTAATTCTAGCCGCAATAGCGTTCCCCCTGCTTTCGCCTTAGAAAACCGCTCATGCGGTCTTGGGCGCGCCAAAGCAGGGGGAATGTTTTTATCGCGCCTGATTGCGAGTCAATGAAAAGTAGAGCGAGTCGGTTTTAATCATGTGGCCGATGATCATATCGTCCACGATGAAAGAAACAAAAGCTGACGGTTTGATTTCCCCCTGTTGATAAACCGTTTTCAACCGCAGCGCCTTGGCGACCAACTGTTGATGCTCGGTCGCGTGCTCCATTGCCTGGGCAAAGCCAATTTCCTGCAGGATCGCTTCCTCGTAGCCAAAATGGTCCACCAGATGCTCTAATAGCTGCTCCAGTCGGGGTAAAATGTTTGCCGGGTCCGGTTGACGCAACAAGGCAATACCCAGTAGCCCATTTGATTCTTCCACCAGTCCCTTGTGCTGCTCGTCAATTTGCGGGTGGCCGCTCTCCCATTCCGGCAACCAGCCCACATGCACCGACGCGACAGGCAGGCAATCCTCTGTAGAGGCCGTCACCCGGTTGCGCCCGGTTTGCTTTGCCTGATATAGCGCTTCATCACAGCGTCTATACCAGTTTTTGAACGACTCCGCCCGGTTGCGTTCCGCTACGCCAAAGCTGGCGGTCACGGTCCCGGCAGCGGCATGCGGCGTATTCATCAGTACCTGACGAATTTTTTCCGCCGTTATTGTTGCGCCGGTTACACCGGTTCGCGGCAACACAATCAGAAACTCCTCGCCGCCCAATCGAATCAGCAAATCCGATTTGCGGACCTGTTCGCTGGCCAGGCGGGCTGTCCGCTTCAACACTTCATCACCAACCGGATGGCCCCACTGGTCATTCACCGTTTTGAATCGGTCCAGGTCAAATACGATCATCGAAAGCTGCTCTTGATAGCGATCGGCCAGCTCCATCAGCCCGTCGATTTCCCGGTCCAGCAACTGACGGTTGTTCAGTCCTGTCAAACGATCCGTCATCGCCAAATCGGCGTTCCTGTCTTTTAACTTACGTTCTTCCAACATGCTCGCCTGCAACCGGGTTACCCCTTGCGCCAGCAAGCCGATTTCATCGCCGCGAGCGGCTTCCGCCTGCAAAAATGGCGCTGTCTCGCCGTCTACAATGCTTTTTTGCGCCAGAACTATCTGCTGCAACGGCCGAAACAGTCGGTAGTGAAAATAGCCCAGGATAAATACGACAAACGCAAGCGACAGGGCAAACTGCAGAACGGCAATCTGCAGTTCTACCGCCGCCTGTTCTTGTTCTCGTATTGCATGATCATGGGCTGCGACATTGGCCTGTTTGATCAGACCAAAGACCGCATCCATCGCCGGCACCGATAACGCCGCCAACTGCCCTACCGTATCGCCCGATGGCTGACCGGTCATCGCCAGTTCCAGCATTTTTTGCTGTACCGGCCGGTATTTGCGGTAATACGCCTGTTCGAGCCGGTTTTTTTGTTCGAGTAATTCAGCGTTCGCAAAATCAAGGCTATCGGCCTCGATTCTCGACCAGAGATAGTCGGCTTGGGCTCTCAGCTCAATGTAAGCCTGATATTCCGACGCGGTGACCGGAGCGGATTTGTTCAGTGCGGACGTTACAATGCTGGCGCTTTGTCCGGCAATCAGCCGAAATTCGATCCCATTAAACTGAAATCTATGGTATTGCTCAAACCGCCCGTTATTCATTTCGCCTTTGCCCAACCGGGCGAACGCATCGCGCAGTTGCCCAATAAAACGGGTAGCCTGTCCGAACCACGCGGCGCGCAGCTGCGGGTCCCGCGCCGCCGCCGGCAAGCCGACTGCCATATCAACTTGTTCGCGCAACCGTCGGTATTTCTCATGCTCCGCCTGCAGCGGTCCAACAAGCCGCGGCTCCATCGCCGCCAATAGTTTCAGCCCCGCGGCAAACGCCGCATCGGCCCGCTGACGGCGTGACTGGATAAACGCCAAATTCGTCGAATCAATCGGCTTGGCCGCCGCCAACACCACATTGGTTCGACCGCGCTCAAATGCCAAGTTTTCGATCGCCAAAATCAGCTGCGCATCGCAGTGGCTGATCGCATCGATTCGCTGTGCTCTGGCAAAATCGCTGCGCGCATTATTGAGCAGCAGTATGGAAAACCCGATCAACACCAGGCTGATCAGTACGATACAACTTGCCAGTTTCACCTGCAATGACATTTTGGATAACCAGCCGTTCACTCCCAGCACCTTTCTTTCTTCATCAATGCGCTTGCGCCGGTCTTATTGTTTATCGTTCCACTTTCCGGCAGTCAAATCCTGCATTTTTCGCTCGAAACCAGCGCATAAAAAACGGGCCCTGCAACAGGACCCGGGTTTTATAATGTAATGGCAAGGTTTTGCTGCGAAAAGTCTCTTTCGCTGATTTTCACCTGAATTCGCAACGACTTAATGACTCGATTTTCCGGACGGCCTCAAACGCTCGTCCATCGCTGTGAGGCCTAAAATCAGCGTCCATGCTGATTTTGCCGAAAAACCACCTCATCTTCGTCGACGAATTTCACGGTAAAAATCTTATGAAATCGACTATTTTCGTAGTCAAAACCCTGTGACCGAAGTTTCCGCAGTGAAACCATCGGCAAGGTTTAGTCAACACGGAACAAACAAGCTTTCCATTATTTCTCTTTTACTTTCAGTTTTTGCAGTTTTTCCACTGCGGCTTGAAGTGTCGCCATTTCCTTGCAGAAGCAGAAGCGGATGAACTTTTTTGCGTCCGGATGACCTGGGCTGTAAAAACTGGAACCGGGCACGGTGGCCACACCGATTTCCGAGGCCAGATAGATGGCGAAAGCCACATCGTCATCCCAACCGAACGGTTCGATTTCGGCCATGATGTAATAAGCGCCGCCGGGACGCACGCAGCGGAAGCCGACATCAGTCAGCGCCTGCAGCAGATAGTCGCGCCGCTCACGATAAAACTCGCTCAACTCCTGATAGTAGCTGTCCGGGAAGGCAAAGGCCTCGGCGCAGGCCTCCTGTAGCGGCGCCGACGCGCCGACAGTGAGAAAGTCATGCACTTTGCGAATCGAAGCAGTCAGTTCGGCTGACGCCATGATAAAGCCGATTCGCCAGCCAGTCACGCTGTAAGTTTTCGACACGCTGTTGACGGCAATCGTCCGCTCGGCCATGCCGGGCAAGGTCCACAGCGGAATATGCTCGGCCCCGTCATAGAGGATATGCTCATAAATTTCGTCGGTAATCGCCAATACATCATGTTTTAGGCACAGCTCGGCGATGAACTCCAGGTCGCTGCGCGAAAACACCCGGCCGGTCGGGTTGTTCGGCGAGTTGATGATGATGGCGCGGGTCTTGTCATTGAATGCCGCCGTAAGTTCAGCCCGGTCAAACGAGAATTCGGGCGGACTCAGGCTGACGAACCGCGGCGTGGCGCCGCACAGAATGGCGTCCGGCCCGTAGTTTTCATAAAACGGCTCGAATACGACGACTTCTTCGCCCGGGTTGACTGTCGCCATCAACGCGGCGATCATCCCTTCGGTCGCACCGCAGCATACGGTCAGATTCGTTTCCGGGTCCAGCTGCACGCCGTAATCGCGCAACGTTTTCGCCACAATCCCGTCGCGCAGGCTCTTGGCGCCCCAGGTAATCGCGTATTGGTTGTGGTTGTTCATGATCGCCCGGCAGGCCGCGTCCTTGATCTCCGGCGGCGCAGGAAAATCGGGGAAGCCCTGGGCCAGGTTCACTGCTTTATGTTGGGCGGCGACACGGGACATCTCCCGAATCACCGATTCCTTGAACTGGGCTGCTTTGTGGGAAACAAATTCTCTCACTGATTCTGGCCTCCCTGTGTGCTGGTTTTGCCCGCAGCTGCCGGCGTTGCGTTGTCGGCGGTTGGTTTGGCAGGCGCCACCGGTTTGGGCGGCGGCGGCGGATAACAGCCGTTGAAAACTCCGTCCTCGTCAAAGGCGATCAGTCCGCCGGCTTTGCAAGTGTTGGCGACTTTTTTCCTGGTCTTCAGCGCGCTGACGAACAGGCTCTCCTGGTCGAGAATACAAGCGGCGACATTGCCGTCGGTGCGGAACGAAATCGGCGCATCGCCGCGACAGGGAACGACGGCGTCTTTCTTATAAGGTAGCTGCTGCGACTCCTTCAGTCTGGCTACCTCCAGCGTGCCTGCCGGATAAAAAGCCACCCGGCCGCCCGCTTTCACCGCGACCATTTCCGTCATCGTGCGACGATATTTTGCGTCGACCGTCAGTGTGCAATATTCGACCTTGCCCTGCGGCGTGAACGCCACCGCATGCTTGGGCGCACAGGCAATCGGCTGTCCGCCCACGGCCATGAACTCGCTCGCTTTCTCCAGCAGGCAGGATTTCACTTGCTTGCCGTCACGCATCTCGACGCCGTAAGGCAGGCAAGCCGCAGTCACACCGCCGCCGGCCGACAAATTTTTTGCCGCCGCGCCGCTCAGGTCGGCCATCAATACGACAATTACTGCCACTATAGCAACGAGTATGCCGTTCATTTTCTTCATTTCGCCCACCTCAATCTATTGTTGGTTCGACTGCCACAAGTGCAGCCATTGTTCGTTTTCATTGACCCATATTGTATTATACCGGCGGGCGAATGTCCACCCCGTCATCGGCCTCCGCCGCTTCCGCCAGCAGGTTTTCCGCCCCGGCCGACGGCAGCAGTTGCACCCCTTTTAACTTGCGTTCGATCGTGCGGCTTTTGCGCGCCGCATCGTCCATCACGTTGCTGGCTTCCTGCAGTTTTTTGTTGGTTTTCTCCAGAATGTCGCCGAATTTACCAAACTCGGTCTTGACTGCGCTGAGCAGCATCCAGACTTCCGAGGAGCGTTTTTCAATCGCCAGGGTCCGGAAGCCCATTTGCAGACTGCTGAGAATCGCCGACAAGGTCGTCGGCCCGGCCACCGTGACGTGGTATTCGCGCATCAGCGTTTCATACAGGCCGGTCCGGCGCAGCACCTCGGCATACAGCCCTTCCACCGGCAGGAACAAAATGCCGAAATCGGTCGTGTGCGGCGGCGACAGGTATTTGTCGCGGATGTCTTTGGCTTCCGCCTTGATCCGGATTTCCAGCGCTTTGGCCGCCGCTTCGGCCCCGGCTGCATCGGCCAGTTCCTGCGCTTCCAGCAGACGTTGGTAGTCCTCCTGGGGAAACTTGGCGTCGATCGGCAGATGGACTACCCCTGATGCGCCGCCCTGTCCCGGCAGAATGATCGCGAACTCCACCCGTGCGTCGCTGCCCGGCTTGGTCGCCACATTCGTCGCATACTGGCCCGGCGCCAAGATCTGTTCCAGCAGGGCGCCCAGCTGGATCTCACCCCAGGTGCCGCGCGTCTTCACGTTGGTCAGCACTTTCTTCAGGTCGCCCACGCCGACCGCCAGCGCCTGCATTTCGCCCAGTCCCTTGTGGACCTGCTCCAACCGCTCATTGACCATCTGGAACGATTCGCCCAGGCGTTTTTCCAGCGTAGCGTGCAATTTCTCATCCACCGTCTGGCGCATCGCCTCCAACTTTTGGCTGTTGTCGGCCTGCAGCGCCTGGACCTGGGTCTCCAGCGTCTGCCGCAGACGCTCCAGCCGCAGTTCGTTGCTTTGGGTCAGATACTGCAGCTGTTTGGCGAAGCTGGCCAGTTGCTCGCCCTGCTGCGCGGCGTTTTCCGCCAGCCGGCGCAGAACCGCTTCATTATACTGATTGGTAGTCGTTGCCAGTTCTTCGCGCAGCGCCTTGGCCTGCCAGGCGCTATCCTGGCGGGACCGTTCGCCTTCTTCGCGCAGCTGCCGCTCCAACCGGTCCAGCCGGACCGCCGTGTCCTTGTCGATGCCGGACGACCGGCGCAGCAACACCGCAGCTAAAATCAGCACATTTAACCCTACCGCAGCGATTAGCAAATAATCCACAATGAACCCCCTCTAATTCTCCACACCGATATAACGCCAGGCGATCAAGCCGCCCATCAGGCCGCACAAGCCGCACAACCAGAACCCCGCGTTCAGATTGACCGCATCAGCGATCGCACCTACGGCGACCGGTCCCGCGAACATGCCCAGTGCATATAACGACTGAAAGACCCCCATCGCCGTGGCTTTGGTCCCTGGCAGCATGCCGGCCACGCTGAAACTCATCAGCAGCGGAAACACCAGCCCGCGCCCGAACCCGCTGAAAATCTGCGAAACATACAATTGCGTTAGCGTCTCAATCCAGGGGATGACCGCCGAAGCCAACG
>JBGSKE010000367.1:0-3209 GCA_041741355.1 Negativicutes bacterium
CTTGCCGAACGAATTAACCCGTGACCAGCAAATCGAGCTTGTGAAAGAATTAATCAAAGAACAGCTTGGGGAAGAACATGTATATTCCGTTGGGATTCATGACAAACCCGCATCACTAAATCCTTCGGAAAAAAATGTTCATGCCCATATCATGTTTTCAGAGAGAATCAATGACGGAATTGAGCGCAGCCCCCAAGAATACTTTAAACGGTATAATCCAAATCATCCTGAAAGGGGCGGGTGCAGAAAGGATGATCGTTTTGCTGGGAAAAATGGACCGGAAAACGTTAACCAAGTTCGCGCCGACTGGGCGGCGATCCAAAATAAATACCTTGAAAGATATGGACACGAGGCAAGAGTCGATCATCGCAATTTAGAAGACCAAAAAATCGCCGCCATTGAACACGGTGACATTGAAAAAGCCAAACAACTAAATCGGGAACCCGAGCAGCACTTAGGTCCAAGAGTGGCACAAAAAACCATTCGTGAAGTCAAAAAAGAAATGACTAAAGGACGGACCAAAGAAGAGAAAATTGAACTGCGAAAACAATACTATCAGAAGGAAACAACACTAGAAAAAAGCCAGCAGGCATCGCTTGCTCGCCAATACAAAAAAGACTATATTGAATTGCAAAAAGAAAAAGCGGAACTGGATATTGAGCGTGTTCGACAAAACGTTCCGATCCGAGAAATGAAACCGGAAACTGCGCAGAAATATGCCAAGCAAGTCTTCCTACGCAAAGCGGAAAAGCAAATCGCCAAAGAAGAAACTGTGTTAGGCCAACAGCGGCGAAACTACGAAAAAAATAAAAAGGCATTAGCCACAGCTATAAAGAAAAACCCGGAGAATATAACAGGCCATACCGCCGAAAAAGAACGCCTTGAAAAATGGCGACTATCTGTTGAAAAAAAAGAAGCCGCATTACAGGAGCGTAAAGGACAAATCATTAACAAGCAGATCCCGGAAGGGGCAAAAAAACAAGTAAACAAAATTGCCGATGCGATTTTGGATAAAGACAAAGAACGCGTCTCCAAACTACATGAAGCAGCACAAAAACTTGGCAAGGAAAGAGATCACAAAATAACGCTGACTGAACTCACCCGAATGATCGCAGAACGACAAAAATCGATTCCGGGCGAACTGCAAAAAGCAGAGCAGCAGAAAGAACAACTCGGCAGACGCATTATCACTAAGGAAAGTGCGCAAGCTGTTGCAATATCCGTCTACACCAAAGGCGAAAATAAACGAATTGCCGCTGAACAAAAGCGGATAAATGCCGAGCGGCAAAGAAAGAACCTTTCCACGGAAGAAAAGCAAAAACTTCTGTCGCAGATCCAGAGTTATAATGCCAGAGCTGGACAGTTAAGCCAACGAGTAAATTCACCGCAAGGCCGGGAAGAAATACGAAAACTGACAGACAAAATAATGCAGAGAAACCGGCCTTATCATGGAGAACTTACTAAAGCTGAACACAAGATCGAGACGCTGAAATCCGAACAATCAACACTAAAAGAATTGGAACGGCGTATCCCCTCTCTCGACAAAAACAATCCGATTGAACATCATAACCGGCAGGAAAAACTCGCCCCTGGTAATATTGCCAAAGAAAGCAGAAACATGATTCAAAACGGGAACAGTCTTTTACAAAATCGGCAGGCAGCACATGCCCCCAAAGGAAGACTACAGGCCCGCATTTCGGACGACGATGAACCAACGAAAAAACGAGGGCTGGAACACGAGTTGTAAAATCAAATAAATGATTGTATAAACGTTAGCTCAGTCCTACAATCAGTTGCATTCTGCTCGTGCGCTGTCTGGAATGCAAAGGCAGACGCTCATGGCTCATATTATACCTTCTGCAATCACGACGAGACGGTAGTCACCTCTTGGAAGGAAGATGTTCATAAAAAAGTAACAGCCGCCCCCCCGTCCAAAGTTAGCGACTGTTACTTCATAGTTGTTTTCCAAAGACTAACCGGTTTAATTGGTGTCATGTTGGTAGCATGACATCCCTTGTTTACATATTATCTTGAATTTGTTACGTTGGCAATAAGCATAATATACAATATTAACGGTGACAAAAAACTATTGAAAAGCAGAACCTTCCGATAGTTTTTTGTCATCGTTAAGGGTTCGCGAACATTTTTGCATAAACCAATCAATGCCGTGATTTCGCGCAAAAGTGACGACGCCATTGCAAAGGGCGGAAAAGTTCGTTCATAATGCGGAACGAAACCCTCGTAAGTCGCCCCAAAACAAGTTCCTACTGCTCAATGATCTGCATTTGCACGGTGACAAAAAACTATTGTAAATCAGAGCCCTCCGATAGTTTTTTGTCATCGCCACAATTTGTCACCAAACGCGACGCGCAGAAGGGCCTAGGAGGCATTTGAGTTCAATCCGAAGCAGGAATGTCTAAGAAAGATGAGGAGACCGAAAATGAAGCTGCTATATTGCCCTGAATGCGCCGATTTGTTCAGTTTGTCTGCGCAAGAACGACATTGCTCATGTGGCCGCAGCGGGGGCCGTTATTTGGATGATCTCCATGCCGAAGTATCGGGCGCAGCTGTTCCGATCGGAATAGATAATCTTTCATTTGATGCAGCCCTGCGTCGGCAGTGGCTCGCCGATAGGGACCGTGAGCAAATCGAAGGCAGTATCTTTTCTGCATGGATCATGCCAGCCGCAGCGAACACCATAAAAAAACGGAGAGACGAAACTGATGGCTAAGACTAAGAATGGTTGTAATCTGACTAACGCGGAAATTGAACTTTCCAGAGAGGAGTTGGATAAATGAGTGATCCTTATTCTGATCCCAAAACTGGTGTGTTAATAAACAAGTGGGCAATTGCTAGCAAGCAAGAACTTGAGCGAATTGAGAGGCGGTATACTGCAGGCAGAATAGTTGAACTGCGAGCAAAGTCCATCGCCGGGAACTTCGATTTATTCCACCTGCAAAAAATACATAAGCAAATCTTTCAGGATATATATGCATGGGCAGGAAAAATCCGTAGGGTGAACATCTCCAAGGGGGACGTGTTTTGCCTGCCGGAGCATATTGAGGGAGCCTCAGGCGACATCTTTCGAAAGCTAGACCGGCAAAACCACCTGAAAGAATTAAACGAGGCGGATTTTGCTGCCAAGGCAGGTGAACTGCTTTCCGACCTGAACCACCTTCACCCCTTCCGGGAAGGCAACGGTCGATCGC